>JBCAZO010000068.1:0-8950 GCA_038532975.1 Pseudomonadota bacterium | reverse complement strand
GGAAACCTCCGGTGACGTTGGTATAGTTTGTTTTGTTTTCAACTCACCAAAGACATGGAATCAAGGGGCGTAGCCCCGCAGTGCCAGTGCCTTACCCCGTCCGCCGCTGGCACGACATTATTTACATGTCATCCTCGGGCTTGACCCGAGGACCTCTATATCCAAAGATTCTTGCTCAAGCCGGGGATGGCGTTTGTCTCTCACCCTCGCCCGCGATACCCGGGGACACCCTGGTCAGGCACCCAGACGCCCTTAGGCAAGTCCCCCGTTTGCCAGAACACATCAATCGGAATGCCGCCACGCGGGTACCAGTAGCCGCCGATGCGGAGCCATTGAGGCTCTAGGAACTCCACCAGACGCCGGGCGATACTCACGGTGCAATCCTCATGAAAAGCGCCGTGATTTCGGAAGCTTGTGAGGTAAAGCTTCAGCGATTTGCTTTCCACCAGCCACTTGCCCGGCACGTAGTCAATCACCAGATGCGCAAAGTCCGGCTGTCCGGTCATGGGGCAAAGCGAAGTGAACTCCGGCGCTGTGAACCGCACATTGTAAGCCACATCGGCCTGCGGGTTTTCCACGCGCTCCAACTCCGCCTCTTCGGGGCTTTGCGGCACCACGGTGGCCCCGCCCAGTTGTTTGAGGTCCTTGTAGATATTCTCGGCCATCTGATCCTCCGTTATACGCCCCTTTTGTTGCCCCACAGGCTCACATGCAGCTGCGGCAGCACGCGAACGTCATACCATTTTTCCTCGGCCACGCGATCCACCAGCCAGCGCATCCGCGCCTCAATGCCTTCCTGATCCACGACCGCGCTGTCATCCTCAGGCGGCGGCGGCGTGTGGTTACCGGGCTGCAGATAGACCGGCAACTGCGGAAACCGCGCCGCAGCCTCCCGAGCATAGGCGAAATCCGCCTCGTCAAAGACCACGATCTTGAGTACCGTTTGCGTGCCCTGTCCAGCCTCAACGCATTCGGCCACCAACCCCCAGTTCGTCTCCATTCCCGAAGATGGGGGCTTGGGCGAAAGTACAAGCATATCAAGCGCTTCAAACCAGTCTTTCACCACGCTGCCTTGGGTTTCCATGGCAAAGTAATAGCCCTGCGCCTGCCCCAGGCGGACCAATTCCGCCAAAGGCTGAATCGCCGGATTGCCCCCGGACAGCGTCACGAGGATCGGCTTGCCGCCTGAGAGCTGCGCCACCTCTTCCATCACCGCCTGTGCCGTCATTGGTTTCCACGTGTCGCGGTAGTCATTGTCCACCGCATGCATGCTGTCGCACCAGCTACAGCGGAAATCACACCCGCCGGTGCGCACGAACACCGTGGGCTGGCCGATCAGGGCCCCCTCGCCCTGAATCGTCGGCCCGAAAATCTCGGACACGCGGATGCGGCTGTCACTCACGGCCTGTACTCGGCCCAGGTCTTGGGTGTCTCGCTCACACGCGCCGCGCTCACCTCAGGCCAGCGCGACTTGCACCAATCGTAGAAATGCTTGGCCATACGTTCTGCTGTCACCGCGTCGTCGCCCAGAATATCATTCAGATGCCGGTGATCGAGGTTGTCATCGATGTAGCGCTTCAGCTCGCCCAGATCGAGATAGTCGCGGACAAAGCCATGCGCGTTCAACGCCTCTGCCTGCATTTCGATCTCGACGATATAGTTATGCCCATGCAGTCGCGCGCATTGGTGATCGTCGGGCAGGCCGTGCAGCTGATGACTGGCCGAGAAATGAAATTCCTTGGTGATCCGGTACATCAGGCGACCCCCACGGCGGATTTCCAGAACTCGGTATCGGCATAGACCGTGGGGTCCTCAACACCAGCCAGATGAAATGCCTCGCGCCTCTCCACACAGGTGCCGCAGCGCCCGCAATGCACCTCACCGCCCTTGTAGCAGGACCATGTCTCGCCAAAGGGCGTGCTATGCCGCGCGCCTTCGGTCACGATATCGGCTTTGCTGATCTCAACGAAGGGCGTGTAGAGTTTGACCTCGGCCACGCCGTCCAGCGCGTGATCCTGCATTTCCTGAAACGCGCTGATGAACCCAGGCCGGCAGTCTGGATAGATGAAGTGATCCCCGCCATGCACGGCTGCGGCTACGGCATCGGCTTTCTCCGCCGCGGCCATACCAAAGGCGATAGTGAGCATGATTGCATTGCGATTGGGCACGATGGTGAGTTTCATCGTGTCTTCGGCATAATGCCCATCAGGCACATCCACGTCATCGGTCAAAGCAGAGCCGCTCAGGGCTGCACCAACGTTCGAGATATCCACCACCTTATGCGGTACGCCCAAGCGCTCGGCACAAGCCGCAGCATACTCGACTTCCTTCACATGCCGCTGGCCGTAGTCAAACGATAAAAGCCCGCGTAAATTCTGCTCTGCCGCCACCTTGTGCGCCAGCGACACGGAATCAAGCCCGCCAGAGCAGATCACAATCGTATCCATTGATTTTGTCCTTGTTTTTTAATGCGGGTAGGCTGCGACCGCAGGGCGCTCATGTATCGCCTTCATGCGCCTCTTGCAAGGCCCGCGCGCCCACATTGCGCCCTGACCAGCCCCAGAAGCGCACCAAGAGCAAAACTGCCGCGAGGGCCAGTCCCACGGCCAGACCCAGCCAGATACCAACGCCACCTAACCCCCATGTGAAGCCAAAGAGATACGAGATCGGCACGCCGACGATCCAATAGCTGATTGTGGCGATGATCATCGGCACGCGCGTGTCCTGCACCCCGCGCAACAAGCCCAGTGCCATGACCTGCCCTCCGTCCATCAGTTGAAAGAGAGCCGCCGCTGCCAGCAGGCCAACACCCACGCCAATCACCGCAGCACGGTCTGGCTCATCAGGATCAAGGAAAAGCGAAATCAACGGCTCAGGCATCGCCAGAAGGATCACAACAGTAAGCAATGCAAAGCCCATCGAGAGGCCCAGCACCACCTTGGCCCCATCACGCAATCCCGGCCCATCACCGCGCCCGAAAGCTTGGCCTGCCCTAACCGTCGCTGCATTGGAAAGCCCCAGATGCACCATGAACGTGACTGAGGCCACCTGCATCGCAATCCCATGCGCCGCCAGCGGGATGGTTCCCAGCCATCCCATCATCACGGTTGAGGCCGCGAAGAGGCCAGTCTCGGCCAGGCTTGTCATGCCAATCGGCCAGCCAAGGCGAAACACCTGCCCCAGAGCCTCCCAGTCAGGGCGCCAGATACGCGTGAAAAGCGCGTGTTCGGGTTCGACACGCGTGGCATAGATGGCCAGCACGATGAACGAGGCGCTTGTCGTAATGAGCGAGGCCAACGCCGCCCCGCGCACACCCAATTCCGGCGCGCCCCAGTTGCCGAAGATGAAGGCGTAGTTGACTAGGATATTCAGTCCCACGGCCCCTACCGTGACCCACAGCACAATCTGTGTCCGCTCCAAAGCGGCAAGGTAGGATTTCAGCACCATCACCAGCAGCGATGGAATCAGGGCAAGACCGACCAGCTCGGCGTAATCCCCCGCCAGGACGGACACGCCCTCATCTTGCCCCATAGACACAAAGAGCGGCTCAGCAAACAGCATGATCGGCATCACCAGTGCGGCAAAGATCATCGACGCCCAGCCGCCCATGCGTGCCACGCGGCGAATCTGGGTTTCATCGCCCGACGCAGCGGCTGCGGCCACCATCGGCATTACCGCCCAGGCAAAGCCCGACCCAACGAGGAAGAGCGTGTAAAACAGCGTCCCGCCCAGCACTTCGGCAGCCAGTGCCTCGACCGAGTACCAGCCTAGCATCACAGCATCGGTGAGTGTGATCGCCATCTGCGCCACATGGCTGCCCACAAGGGGCAGACCTAACTTCAAGGTCGCGCGCGCATGTTGGCTATATGTCAGACGAGCTTGCATAAAGCAGCCCTAGAGCCGCGCTGACACGGGCGCAAGAAGATTGCTGAGGCTGCTAGAGGGTACGCATCATCAGTTGCAAAGAGACGATAGCCACCAACGCGCCCGCGGCCATTTCCACCAAGGGCAACGCACGCGGAATGCGCCCGGACGTGGCCAGCCTCGCCAGCAGTCCATCGCGCAATGTGACCGAGGCGATGGCGACAGCCAAAGTCACACTGGCCGTGCCCAAGCCCATGATGAAAGCTCCGACAACGCCCGCCATTCCGATGCCAAGCTGCACAGTCAGAATGAGCAGGAACAGCGCCCCGGTGCAGGGCCGGATGGCGATGGCCCCAATCAGGACAAGCGTGTCGCGCATTGTGCGTGCCTGGGCCACATGCTCGGCATCCGGCGCATGCCTATGCCCGCAGGTGTGACAGACATGATCATCATGGTGATCATGGTGATGAGAGGTGCGCGCTTGCCGCCAGTGACGCACCCCGCGCAACAACAGCCACACACCCACTGCCGCAATCGCCGCATAACTGGCTGGCGCCAACCATTTGTCTGAGACATCCGTCATCATGGTTCGCGACAGACCCAAGATAAACACCCCGGCATAGACCAGCGCCACAGCAACGGCGGCTTGCGCCAGACTGGACAGAATGGCGATGACACTCAACCGCGCGAGAGGCACCTGTGCCCCCAAACCGTAGCCGCCGATCAAGAGTTTGCCGTGCCCCGGTCCGGCTGCGTGGAAAAACCCATAGGCGAAACACAAACCCCACAGCCCGGTGAGCGCCGCGCTGTTCCCGGCGCGCAGGTCCTGAAGGTAGTGCGCCATCGCGTTTTGCACGCGTTCCTGTCCTGCGGTGGCCCAGCTCAGAATGTGATCCGCGCCGCCAAAGCCCCAAAGCCAGACCACAACGCCAATGACCAGAGCTGCGCCCAGCGTCAAGATGTGGCGCATGTCACCTCCAGGCGATCCGTGTAATATTTGCCAACGCGGAACTCTTCAAAAAAGGATTCACCTGACTGGTCGCCCAAACCGGCAACCCACTCCGTAACCTCATCCAGATTGGGTCTCGTGATTTCGGTCTCGCATGTCTCGGGCAGCCCGCTCACGGACCGCAGCGTCAGGGCCGCATAATAATAGGGATCAAACGGCTCGGCGACCAAATCATGGGGTTCTGTCGGCTCCAAGCTGCGCCGATGCACCGTTTCAAGCTGCCCGTCTACCAATTCAACCGAAATAGCTTCCGGGGCGCCCAATGTTATCTTTTTCTGAACCGAATGCAGGAACAATGCGCCGTCAAATCCCTCTGGCCAGTCTGTCAGCTCAAACCCCAGAAGGGCCGCTTTTTCATCTTCGGTCAGCTTCAGGTCCGCATCTGCGTCATACCCACCATCAGCCAGCACCAAAAGCGTGAAGAGCCCGTCATATTTCCAACGCACCTGCACAGCTACGATGTTGCCCTCACTATCGGTCTCAAAATGCAGCCCCACATCCACAAAGACGTGCGGATGGGCCGACGCCATCGGCGCTGCCCAAATCAAAACTCCCAAGAGGAATGCCCGCAACATGGCAGAAGGTTTAAGGCGCGAGGCGGCACCGGACAAGTCTCATGAGCACAGATTTGCCTTATCGCGCGCGGCGCGTGTCCGGATGCAGGGATTTGCCAAGAATGTGATCAGAGCAATGCAGGATATGCTGCGCCGTCGAGACAATCAGCGGATCGGGCTGACCAACAATTTTATGGTTCTTACCAGCGTAGTCTATAGAACTCAGGAAATGCCGCATACAGGCCAGACGCGCGCGCTTCTTGTCATTCGACTTGATCACCGTCCAGGGCGCATCTGCAGTGTCGGTATAGAAAAACATCGCCTCCTTCGCTTCGGTGTAATCATCCCATTTGCCAAGGGATTGCTTGTCAATCGGGCTGAGCTTCCACTGTTTCAGGGGATCGGTCGCACGGCTGTCGAAACGAAGCTTCTGTTCTGCCTGCCCAACCGAGAACCAGTATTTGAAAAGCCGGATGCCGGATCGCACCAACATGCGTTCAAATTCCGGCGTCTGGCGCATGAATTCAAGGTATTCGCCCGGCTCACAGAAGCCCATGACACGCTCGACGCCGGCACGGTTGTACCAGGACCGGTCATAGAACACCATTTCTCCCGCCGTTGGCAGATGCTCAATGTAGCGCTGAAAAAACCACTGGCCTTTTTCTTCCTCTGTGGGTTTGTTCAGAGCCACCACACGCGCCTGACGCGGGTTCAGATGTTCGGTAAAGCGCTTGATTGTCCCGCCCTTGCCGGCGGCATCACGGCCTTCGAAGATCAGTACGAATTTCTCGCCGCTCTCCTGCGCCCACAACTGGGATTTCAGAAGCTCAGCCTGAAGCTTGGCTTTCTGGATCTCGTAACTCCGCCGGCTAAGCTTGTCAGTGTAAGGATAATCGTCAGCTTCCAGTTCGTCCGACGTCTCTAGGCCCTGATCAGCTTGCGCATCACTCGTTGCAGGCGAAGGCTTAGTCACTGTCTTTGCGTTTCGTTCCTTGACGGCTCCGTTTCCCATCGCAGCTCTCCTGTTTGCTATCATACAGGAAAGTCTAGCAAAATTTCCGCAAAGCCGCCTTGATCCGTGTCAAACCACGAAAAACGCTGGTGCTGGGTGTTTAATGCGTCCACGCGCCCCGGCGATTGGTGGCGAAATTTTCGCCATAACCGCCTTTGCGTATATTGGCTTTGCGTGTTTTCGGCTCGCTCACCACAGCCTCAATGCCATGGTCCTGCGCATACTCCAATGCCGCCTCTTTGGTTTCAAAACGAAGACGGACTTGCGCTTGCGTGTCTGCCGAACTGGTCCAGCCCATCAACGGATCAACCTCACGGCCCGACTCGTTGACGAATTCCAAGACCCAGTGCTTGGTCTTGGCACTACCAGATTGCATGGCGTTGCGCGCTGGCTTGTAAATCCGTGCTGGCATTCGAAAACTCCATTTCCCGCGCAATGGATGTACCGCAACTGCCCCTGCCCTCACAAGAGCGCAAATGCGCGCAATGCACATCAAACCGGCTTCTTTCTTGTTCCAAGTTCCCAAAACCTAACGTCGCAACCTGGCGTTGCGTATAGGCTATGTGTACGTCATATTCCGTTTGATAGAGAAGTCGGGAGCATGTGTCTTGGGAATTAGTTTGTCTCTGTTTGCGCGACCTAAGCGCCGTCTATTTCGAAAACCCTCGTTCTCGATCAAGGCCGTTTCGCTTTGGACAAGGGAACATCTACCTGTCGATGGCCCGATGGCCCGGCTCTACACCCAAATTGAAAAAGATGGCCAACTTTACTGCCGGCCGTCTCCTTTGGAAGAAGACGTTCATTTCACGATCGAAAATGGAGTGCTGCGGGTTTCAGCAAAGACGTCATCACTTGGCCCTGGGTATCATGCGCATTTGGCCAACTCACTCCGTAAACTTGCTGACGCAAATGGTTTTGAATGGCAGGAAGATGAAGAATATTTCGACGAAACCGGATACTTTTCGAATGATAACTTTGAAGTCCTGCAGAGCGAACACGACAAGATAGGACATTCACTTGCCGGTTTGCTTATAAAGCAAGCTGAACTGGGCATGAACAATTTTCGCCTAGGCCTACCTGCTGACTTTAATGTCATGGGCCTGAACGATTTTGCTCTGACAAGTTTGGGCCCTAGGCCCAAATCATTCTTTGAAAACTTCAGTGCTGAAGCATACTTCATCTGGTGGGAAAAGAACCTGTCTCCGCAAACACGTCAATACATGGCCGAGGCATTGCTTTGGTCGGAACTTTCTTGGGCCGCACCCTTGGCACCCCACGACCAAGTCTTGGCGGCCACTGCGCTTGAGTTAACCACCGATTTAGAACTGCCCTGGCAAGCAGAGTTACGTAGCTTGATCGATGCTCAAAAACCACGCGCGCCAACGCTCGATGGAATAGGCTACAAAAGGCATCATTTCAGGCGCCGGGGCACTGGGCACTGGACCTTGCTCGTTCCTGGCTATTTTGAGCTTGAAGCCGACGATGACAAATTGATTTGGTGGTGGAGCAATCGCAGTATTTATTTCTCAAGCCTGAGCTTTAATGGTTCGCGGTCTGCGACAAATGAGATACGCAAAGAGAAGAGATACGACTTCTCCGAAGAGGCAAATGGATGCATGTATAGCGCCAAGTTCTCTACAGACAGTGAAGACGAGTCCTACATCCACCTGCATGGAACAGTCGAAGCGGAAGGGACCGTCGCGATCCTGACTATAACAATGGGTGATCCATCCGATCGCGAATGGGCGCTTGATATTCTAAGGTCGGTCCGTCTATCGCCCCCCGCTGCTGACACTAACTGACACCATTACGCAGCTGCACCTTGAACTCTGCCTCGCAGGCATCAACTCTGAAGCACTCAGAGGAATCACCCATGCCCTACGCCCATTCTGACACCTCCGACGCTTTGACCCACGCCCCGGCAGACGATGTGCGCGACCGGCTCAAGCTGGAGGGTGGCAAGCGGTTTGAGATGGTGACCGAGTTTGCCCCCGCGGGCGACCAGCCCACGGCGATTGCCGAGCTATCGCAAGGGGTCCACGAGGGCGAGCGGGACCAGGTGCTTCTGGGCGCCACGGGCACGGGCAAAACCTACACCATGGCCAAGGTCATCGAGGAAACCCAGCGTCCGGCGATCATCCTCGCCCCCAACAAGACCCTCGCGGCGCAATTATACGGCGAATTCAAGGGGTTCTTTCCCAATAATGCGGTAGAATACTTCGTCAGCTACTACGACTATTACCAGCCCGAAGCCTATGTCCCGCGTTCGGACACCTATATCGAGAAGGAATCCCAGATCAACGAACAGATCGACCGCATGCGCCACTCGGCCACGCGCGCTCTCTTGGAGCGGGACGATGTGATCATCGTGGCCTCAGTCAGTTGCATCTACGGCATCGGCTCGGTCGAGACCTATGGCGCCATGACACAGGACCTCAAGGTTGGCTCGGACTATGACCAGCGCGCCGTGATGGCCGATCTGGTGGCGCAGCAATACCGCCGCAACGATCA
>JBCAZO010000067.1:0-8991 GCA_038532975.1 Pseudomonadota bacterium | reverse complement strand
GAATGATCCGTAAAGGCGCCAAGGTGGCCATCCTGTCCTATGGCACGCGTCTTGGAGAGGTTCTCAAAGCCTGTGAAGCGCTGGAGGCCAAGGGTATCTCACCCACCGTGGCGGATGCCCGCTTTGCCAAGCCATTGGACGAAACGCTTGTGCTTGACCTTGCCGCGAAACACGAAGCGCTTATCACCATCGAGGAAGGTGCCATTGGTGGATTCGGGAGCCATGTGGCGCAGTGTCTGGCAGAAAATGAAATCTTCGACAGAGGGTTGAAATTCCGCTCAATGGTCCTGCCGGATGTGTTCATCGATCAGGCCAGCCCGGCGGATATGTATGCCGTGGCAGGACTCAATGCGTCAGATATCGAAGCCAAGGTTCTGGAGGTGTTGGGCGTCGCCCGAATCGACAGCAAACGGGCCTGAGCGTCTTTGCCTCAAGAGCCGGAACCGGTAGTGCTCCCGATATCCACAGCACCGACGATCTGGTCCGCAATGCCGTTTGACGTCTCTTCTGCAAGATCCACAGTTGCCGCCTGAATTGCGATGATCGTGCCCACGGCCAGGCCGACAATTGCCGCTGTGAGCACCACCCAGTCCACCGAAACGGCACCATCGTCATCCTTTTTCAGAAATGTCTTAATTTTGCTGAGCATATAATTTTCTCCGGCCTAATTTTGTGCGTCGTCCGTTGGCCGACCCGCATCTCCCCCAGACGCGTTAGGGCCGGCCAACGGTGTCCACGCTTCTTGAACTCTCGGGGCAAGAACGTGGCACGTCGCTAAATTTTTTTTGAGATAACTCTTCGTACTGAAGTCACTTTTCTAAAATCCCCACACTGCATAACCGCAAAGAAAATCAGCCCCCGAGCACAGAGGCGGTCTCTGTGGCCGGAGGCTGATCTAAAGTCGTGTCACCAAAGGTTGTATCTTTGATAACACTCAGCAGGAAACACGTCAGACATACCAGGCTCGCAGTCAGGACAATCCGATCCGGATTAGTGACCCTGAGGTCCCTCTCACCATCGATGCTACGCGTCGTCCACATTTGCTGATCACTCACACACTACCAAACTACACACACTACACTTACCCGCGGCGCGTCAGGATTTACGGGACGGAAAACCACGTCGCGCCGGCCCCTTAAGAGATCGTTTTGAAATGAGGCAGAAATGTGGCGACGCTTAAAAACAAAGTGTTTTGCATCGCATTTTCGTCTAATTCTGAATGGCCGCCCGAGATTTCAAGAACAGTCATTAATCATTCTTAAGATCGGTTCCAGAGCGGAAACAAATTCCAGGTTAGGCACGGTCACATACGTGTCGAAATTGAGGCACGCACGAATCGAGTCGGAAGGGTGAACAGGCTGGAGGCGTCGGACTCAGGTGAGAGCACACGCGCCAATGCGACGCATCATGCGACTTGATCAACCCCAATTCACCCCCATGTTTTGGTCAAGCTTCAACAGGAGAATGCAGGAATGGATCGCCGAACCCTGATTGCGTCCGCCGCAGCACTTGGTGCATGTGCGGTATTGCCAAAACCCGTGTTCGCTTTGTCCTCTTCCGCAGGCACCCTGCAGGTTGAAGAGATGGCGCGCGGACTGGATAACCCCTGGGGTGTCGAGTTCCTGCCCGATGGCTCAGTTTTGATAACAGAGCGCGACGGGCGGTTGCTGCGTTTGTCAGGGGGCAGGCTTGCTGAGGTTGGCGGGGTCGGTCAAGTCGCGGCGGTCGGGCAGGGCGGTCTTCTGGATATATTGGTGCCGCAGGATTTTGCGGAAAGCCGTGATCTCTATTTTACCTTTGCCAAGCGGCAAGGTGATGGGGCGGGAACTGCGGTGGCCAGGGCACGGCTAAGTGACTCTGGTGAAAGATTGGAAAGCTGGGATGTCATATTTGAAATCACGCCGGGTTCCTCGGGGGGGCGTCATTTCGGATCCCGCATTGTCGAAGGGCGTGATGGGTATCTCTACTTCACCGTGGGCGACAGAGGGGACCGGCCTTCATCCCAGGATCTTGCGCGTGAAAACGGATCGGTGCTTCGGATCACGCGGGACGGCGGCATCCCGTCCGACAATCCGTTCACGCAAACAAACGGTGCCCGCCCTGCGATCTGGTCCTGGGGGCATCGCAATCCTCAGGGGGCGGCGCTTGATCTTGAGGGCAACCTCTGGGTGGCCGAGCACGGGGCCAAGGGCGGCGATGAGGTCAACAAGGTTAGCAAGGGCGCCAACTACGGTTGGCCGGTGATTTCCTATGGCGTGCACTATTCCGGAGAAAAGATCGGGGTCGGCACAGAAGCGGACGGCATGGAGCAGCCAGAATTTTATTGGGATCCGTCCATGGCCCCATCGGGCATGATGATCTATTCAGGCAAGCTCTGGCCCGAGTGGCGCGGGTCTATTTTCGTCGGATCGCTCAAATTCGACTATCTCGCCCGGCTTGACGGCGACCCGCTGCAGGAAGTTGAACAGATCAAAGGGCGTGAAACCGAGCGTGTGCGCGATGTGCGCGAGGCGCCGGATGGATCAATCTGGGTGCTGTCGGCAGGGCGCGGGGCGCTTTACCGGTTGACGCCTTAGCAGACCGTGGCAGGGTGGGGCATACTCTCTTGAGGATGACCCAAATGCCCTTTCCGAAACTGCTGACGCTGGCTTTGACACTTGTGCTGACCTTCGCGGTCAACCCGGCACAGGCGCAGGATGACCTGCCTGAATCCGTCTTTCGCGACTATGATCATATGCGCGAGGTGCTAGACACCAACATGATGTCTCGTCAGATCGGCGTCGTCATGCGGAATTTCGGGGCCTCGGATGAAATGACCCCTGAACAACTGACTGCGCTTGAAAATCAAGTGAGGGGCATTTTTCCTCAGGATTTTGAGAATGCCGATATTATCCTGCGCGATGAGCTGGAAAACGGTTGGGTGCGAGAGCTTTTGGCCTACTATACGGGCATCAGCTATATCTATGTGTCCGTGTTTTATCACAAACGGGAGGATTTTGTGGTCGTGCCGTTCTTTCGGTTCAACACGGACATGCTGGAGCTTTTGACGGAGTTCTAACGGCGCAGATCTATGCTAGTTTAAGTTTCCCGTTTCAACTCGAAATACACAGTGTCGCACATCTCGATCCCGCCATAGTCGAAGTTTTTCTCCGCATATCCGGTTTGTTTAAATCCGAGCTTCTTCAACAAAGCTATGGATGCGATGTTGCGCGGGTCGCATTCGGCCGTCAGCACTGGCATATCGGAAAATCGGGCAAAGTGATGGGGGATCAAGGCGCTCAGCGCCTCATAGGCGACGCCCTTGCCCCAGACCGCAGGGTGCAGGATGTATCCCAGCTCTGGCTTGGCCCAAATTCCTGCTTTGCCAATGCACAGTCCGTCATGCTCAATAACGTATTCGTCACTGTTTTCAGTGGGTGCTGCGATGAGCCAATCTAAAAACGCCTGTGTCTCAAAGATATTTGTATGCGGCGGACAGCTCCAATAGCGCATCGCTTGCGGGTTGGTCATAATAACATGCAGACCCGTCAGGTCAGACTGAATTGCGCGGCGCAGCAGTAACCGCTCGGTCCGGATCACACCGACAGCCGCGTCGCCTGACTGCCGCGCTCGCGATAAGGCGTGGTATTGTAATGCGACCGGTAGCATTTTGAAAAATGCGAGGGCGAGGCGAAGCCGCAGGCCAGCGCGACGTTGATCACCGTCATATCCGTCTGCATCAGCAGGTTGCGCGCCTTTTGCAGGCGCAGTTCCATGTAATAGCGCTTGGGAGACCGGTTGAGGTAGCGCCGGAAGAGCCGCTCCAACTGCCGCGTGGACATCGCTACTTCCTTGGCCAGGATCGAGGGGCTGATCGGCTCCTCGATATTGTTCTCCATCATCTGGATGACCTGGCTCAGCTTGGGATGCCGCACGCCGATGCGGGTGGGCACGGACAAACGTTGCGTGTCCTGGTCGGTGCGGATGGAAGAATAGATTAGCTGATCCGCCACGGCATTGGCCAATTGCTCTCCATGATCATCCGCGATGATCTTCAGCATGAGATCAATAGAAGATGTGCCGCCCGCAGTAGTCAGCCGGTTCCCATCAATCACAAACACGGATTTGGTCAGCTCAACCTCGTCAAACTCCTCGGCGAAACTGTCCTGATTTTCCCAGTGGATCGTCGCGCGTTTGCCATCAAGCAACCCCGCCTTGGCCACCGTGTAGGCCGCTGTACAAAGCCCGCCGACCGTCAGACCGCGGCGCGCTTCACGACGCACCCAGTTGAGCACTTTCTTGGTGGTCGCGGCCTGAACATCAATGCCGCCGCAGATCAGCATCACGTCGTCACGACGCAGCTCTTCAAGGTCGATATCAAGCTTGAACTCGGCCCCGGCAGAACAGGCGACCATGTCGCCGCCTTCACCCGCCAAAAGCCACTCATACTTTGTCTCACCCGCCATGCGGTTCGCGATCCGCAGGCTTTCAAGCGCGGCGGAGAAACACAGCAGCGTGAAATTATCAAGCAAAACAAAGACAAAGCGGCGCGGCTTGTCCATTTCTGAGCGACTCGTTGCGCTGGTGTTTTGCATCGCCTGACTCCGTTGGCACTGCGCTAAGGCACGAGTTTCATGAAAAAGTGGAGCATTACAAGAGTGCGCAGACGTGATTTGCGACATTTCTTGTCGAACTTATATGGTAGAGGCCAGCAGGATTGCTTATACAGCGCGCGCAATGTGCCAAATGGCGGAGAGAACCGATGAGTGATTGGACAAAATCTGACTGGCGGTCGAAACCCCGAATTCAGATGCCCGACTATACCGATGCAGACGCGCTGCGCGCTGTCGAGGCCAAGCTGTCGAAGTTTCCTCCGCTGGTTTTTGCAGGCGAGGCGCGGCGATTGAAAAAGCAGCTCGGGGCGGCGTCGCGGGGAGAGGCCTTCTTGCTGCAGGGTGGCGATTGCGCCGAGGCGTTCGATCAGTTTTCAGCCGACGCCATTCGCGATACGTTCAAGGTGATGCTGCAGATGGCCGTCGTGCTGACCTACGGCGCCAAGGTGCCGGTGATCAAGGTGGGCCGCATGGCCGGGCAGTTCGCCAAGCCGCGCTCGGCGCCGACCGAGACTGTGGGCGATGTGGAGCTACCAAGCTATCGCGGTGACATCATCAACGAGCTCGCCTTCACGCCCGAGGCGCGGATCCCGGATCCGAACAAAATGCTGCAGGCCTATACACAGGCGGCAGGCACGCTGAACCTGTTGCGCGCATTTTCCACCGGTGGCTTTGCCGACATCAACAACGTGCATCGCTGGACGCTGGAGTTTGCCGATGGGCAGGCGGTCAAGCAATACAAGGACTGGGCCGAGCGGATTTCCGATGCGCTGGATTTCATGGGCGCGGCGGGCATTGACGCCGATGAGGTCGAGTCGCTGGCGACGGTCGATTTCTACACCTCGCATGAGGGCCTGCTTTTGGAATATGAAGAGGCGCTCTGCCGCGAGGATTCCACGACGCCCGGCAAGTGGCTGGCAGGGTCCGGGCACATGCTCTGGATCGGCGACCGCACGCGACAGCCGGATGGCGCGCATGTGGACTTCCTGCGCGGTGTGCTCAATCCCATCGGTCTGAAATGCGGGCCGACAATGCCAGAAGACGACCTCAAGCGTCTTCTGGCCACGCTCAACCCCGAGAATGAAGAAGGGCGTCTGACGCTCATCGCGCGTTTTGGCGCGGGCAAGGTGGCTGAGCATCTGCCGCGACTGATCAAAACGGTTGAGGCCGAGGGTGCCAAGGTGACATGGGTGTGCGATCCGATGCATGGCAACACGATCAAATCCTCAACGGGGTACAAGACAAGGCCTTTTGAGTCCGTTTTGCGCGAAGTGCAGGATTTCTTTGGTGTGCATCGCGCCGAGGGCACCATCCCCGGCGGCGTACATTTCGAGATGACCGGTCAGGACGTGACCGAATGCACCGGCGGGGTGCGCGCCGTGACCGAAGAGGACCTGTCTGATCGCTATCACACGGCATGTGATCCGCGTCTCAATGCGTCGCAGTCGCTCGAACTGGCGTTTTTGGTGGCGGAAGAATTGCAAACCCTGCGCAATGGTCAAAACGCGCAGCGCGCGGGTTAAACCCCGGTTTCTCAGGACATCAGAGGCCAGCGTTCCGGCGCTGGCCTTTATTTAAGCGCTTGCATTCCTGTGCAGCTCAGCCGCGGCACCCACCACATCCCAATCCAACTCAAATCCAAGACCCGGTGCGGGAGGCAGGGACAACCGCCCCGCCTTGGGGCGCAGGTCGGGGGACGCGACGATATCGCGCTCCAATAGCTGCCACATGATTTGATTGGCGTCATCGAGATTGGGAATGGCACGGCCAAGATGGTGTTCGGCGCAGGCGGTGATCCCGGTTGTCATGGACGAATGAATGCACAGCTTGAGACCGGCAGCTTCGGCAACAGCGGCGGCCTTAAGGGTCGCAAAAAGTCCGCCAATCTCACGCGGCCCGATGGCAATCATATCAACGCGGTGGGTGGTACAGGCGGTAAAGACCTCTTGCAGGGTAAAGATGCTCTGATCTGCGCCAATAGCCACGTCGGTCTTCGCCGCCACGTGACCCAGTGCAGCCTGGCTAGCGCTTGGCGTAGGCTGTTCAAGATATTCCACGTCATAAGGCGCAAGCCGCGCCATCATGCGCAACGCCACATCGGGGCTCCAGGCCTCATTCGCGTCGAGCCGCAGGCGTGCGTCGCCAATCGCCTCACGAACGGCTTTTACTGCCGCAAGATCATGTGCTTCGCCAACGCCCACCTTTAGGTAGATGATCGGATGCCCCTCCGACACAGCTTTCCGCGCATCCTCGGCCAGCGCCTCTGGTGTCTCGCCTTGCAGGAAATAGAAATACCCTACATCCTCGCGCCGAGGTCCGCCGAGCAACGACCACACCGGAACGCCCAAAACCTTGCCACGCGCATCCAGCAACGCCATTTCAAGTCCACTGCTCATCTGCGCAAAATAACGCGGCATGTTGGCCCCAAAGGCGAGGAAGTGTTGACGGTAGACATCACCAAAGGACAGGTCGATGTCAAAAATGTCCTGCCCGATCAAACCCGCAGAGATTTTCTCTAGAACAAGCTTTTGCGCATTGGCATCAGGCGCTGTTGTGGTCTCACCATAGCCAACAGTCCCATCCTCACAGGTCAGCGCTATGAGATTGACTGTGAATGCCTCTTCCACACCTTGTGACCAGACATAGGGCTTTTTGAGCGGTAGACGAAGGGGTGTGACGGTGATTGATGAGATTTTCGGCATGTCGCGGCTTTGTATCTGACAGGTTTATGTCAGCTTACGCAGCCGCTTGGGCCAAAGACTGTCTCGTTTGCGACCAAATGCTTTGTCTCTCAGCTTCTGACAAGACGCAGGTAGGGACGTTCGCTTGGCAGCGGCGGCACATCTGCCACATTCGCATCAGCGTCAAAGGCAGAACCCTCAGCTACATCAATGAATGGCGCGCTTGTCTCTGAAGTGATTGGCGTAACCGTACAATCGGTGATGGCAAATCGTCGCGGTGTATCGCCAATTGCGCCATGCGTGACAAGGCAACCCAACGCGCGGGAAATATCGCCCAGGTCACTGCGTAGCGGCAAAAGCAGAATCGTGCCGGCAAGCCGGCTGGGTCCTTTGGAGCTCAGCGACAGGCGCAGGGTTGCGGGGCGTTCAAACAGCTCGACCAGCGCGTCAGCAAGGCGGTCGCGGTCTTCCGGGTCAATAAGAGACGACACAGGCATTCCACGCACCTCCAGTCCCATCACATCGCATAGATGCGTGCCGGCAATGCGCATGCGCGCCATCCCTGGCGCAATCTTTTCGGCCACAAAGGCGTTGCTCAGCAGCGATTCGATTCCACGCGGGTCGATGTCGGTGCGCATCGGCACGTCCCCGTCACGGCGCATGCTGTTCCAGTAGGCTTCAAATTCGGCTAGTTCCGTGGCGCGATAGGCCGGAACGGGAGTCTGAATCGTTACAATTTTCTTCGCTTTGACAGCATCTTGTTGCGATCTTCCCTGGTCGTCTTTCATGGTTCCCCCACTCACTTTAATGAACACACCACCTGCTCAAAAACAGGCTCACACATCCCCCGAGATGCGAGTCACACACGTGATCTATAACACCTTGCCCAACTGCTGCCACTCTACACAATTCGAAAAGAATTTGTTCAAGATTCTTTGAGAATGGTTAACGCCTTGAAAGACCAAGGGCTTGTGTCGGTGCTTGCCCTCATGGGGTGGAGTGGCTAGGACAAGACGGCGCAACAAGGAGACGCAGCTTGTGTTAAACTCGATGACCGGATTTGCCTCCGGCAAGGGCACGGACGGATGCTACAACTGGACCTGGGAGCTGCGCGCCGTCAATGGCAAGGGGCTTGATCTGCGGTTGCGTGCGCCCGATTGGATTGAAGGTCTTGAAGCGGCGTTGCGGGCTCGTTTGGGCAAGGCACTGGACCGTGGCAATGTCACTGTGGGCCTGCGTGTCACACAAGATGACAGCGCCAGTGCCGCGACGCTCAATATCCCGTTTTTGGATCAGGTGCTGAACGCCATGTCCGAGATTGAGACGCGCGCGATGGACAAGGGATTGTCGCTTGCCCCGGCCAACGCGGCGGACGTGCTGGCGCTGCGCGGCGTGTTTGATGCGAGTTCGGATGACGCCCAGGACACAAGCGCATTGTCCAAAGCGCTGCTCGCGGATTTTGAAACTGTTTTGACCGCTTTCAAAGAGATGCGCGGCATCGAGGGAGGCGCGCTAGAGGCTGTTCTGAATGAACGCGTGGATCAGATCGAAGCGCTTGTAGGTGAGGCGGCAAAGGCTGCAGAAGATCGCAAACCCGAAATCGAACAACACTTTCGCACGGCTCTCGCAAGGGTGATGGGCAATGCGGAAGGCGTGGACGAGGCGCGGGTGGCTCAGGAGCTGGCGACACTGGCTGTGAAGGCCGACGTGACCGAAGA
>JBCAZO010000066.1:0-9034 GCA_038532975.1 Pseudomonadota bacterium | reverse complement strand
ATCGGCTTCGATTTTGCGACGTAGCCGTGTGATTTGAACATCGACAGCCCGCTCTTGCGCTTGACCTTTGTCGCGGCCCAGGTCTTCGACCAGCTTGGTTCGGCTCACAGGTTCCCTGAGATTTTCCGCAAAAATACGCATCAGTTGAATTTCGGTGGCTGTCAGACGGACAAGTTCTTCTCCGCGCATAAGTTCCGAACGTTCGATGTCGAACCGGACAGGACCCATATTCAGAACTTTGGGCGTCACATGCTCGGGTTCGGGTTCCGGCATACGGCGAAGGATTGCGTTGATACGCAAAAGCAATTCCTTGGGCTCGAACGGCTTGGGCAAGTAGTCGTCTGCTCCGGCCTCCAGTCCTTTGATCCTATCCATGGTTTCGCCTTTGGCCGTCAAAAGCAAAATGGGAGTTGTGATGGTCTCTCGTAAGGCCCGGGTAAAGGCGACGCCGTCTTGCCCAGGCATCATCACGTCCATAACGATTAGGTCAAACTCCAAGCCTGACAGCACACGACGCGCATGATCGGCATCACGCGCAACGGAAACCAGAAATCCGTGACGGTCCAGAAACTTGCGGAGAAGATCCCGGATGCGTTCGTCATCATCGACGATCAAAAGATGAGGGGCAGGGTCGCTCATGTATCTGTCTCTCTCATGGCTTTATATTTACGTCGAAGTTCCGGGTCCATCATGGCCTCCAAGACTTGCCGAAATCCGGCAACCGCTGTGGGACCGGCGGCACGATAAGCAGAACGCATTCGTGCGCGCTGCGCATCGGAAAGCCGTTGTTCCAACGCCTCTCCTGCCTCCGTCAAGGTTAAGTGCCGTTCCCGTTTGTCGGCGGTGCCCTTTTCACTTTTGACAAGACCGTCATCGATCAGGGTACGCAACACGCGATTGAGCGATTGCTTAGTGACACCGAGAATGCTCAGAAGGTTACTAACCGTTGTGCCCGGTCTGCGTGCAATGAAATGAATAGCGCGATGATGCGCGCGCCCATAGGCCAGTTCAGTCAGAATGAGATCAGGGTCGGCAGTAAACCCGCGATATGCAAAGAACATCGCTTCGATACCCTGCCGCAGCTGTTCGTCTGTCAGGAACAGCAGGTTCTCTCCGCTTTGTACATCTGCCATCGGTATTCCGGCCAAAACTTTCACTATCCGAAATCAAGATACGTCAGCCTTGTTGACATTCCAAGGTCTAACTGGTAGCGATTCTCAGTTTATGCGCAATTTTATGTCCGATGCGGACGTATTTTGCGCAATAAATGAAAATAATACCGCCTGTGGAGAAGAGATATGGCAGCGTATGATGATCGTGACGGCAAGATCTGGATGGATGGAAAGCTGGTCGAATGGCGGGATGCAAACGTGCATATCCTGACACACGGACTTCATTACGCCAGCTCGGTCTTCGAAGGAGAGCGTGCCTATAACGGCAAAATCTTTGAAAGCCGCAAGCATTCCGAGCGCCTGCATTTCTCTGCCGGTCAGCTTGATTTCGAAATTCCGTTTACTGTTGACGAGATTGAAGCAGCGAAGCTTGAAGTGCTTCAGGCCAACGGGTTCACCGATGCCTATGTCCGTGCGGTCGCCTGGCGTGCGTCGGGCGAAGACATGGGTGTCGCTGCCGCCCGCAACCCCGTGCGCCTTGCCATCGCCGCCTGGGAGTGGGGCGCCTATTATGGCGATGCCAAGATGAAGGGAGCCAAGCTCGATATCTCCAAATGGAAACGCCCAAGCCCCGAGACGATCCCGAGCCATGCCAAGGCGGCGGGCCTTTACATGATCTGCACGCTGAGCAAACACGAGGCGGAGGCCAAAGGGTGTAGCGACGCCATGATGTTTGACTATCGCGGCTATGTGGCCGAGGCAACGGGGGCGAACATCTTCTTTGTGAAAGACGGAGAGGTGCATACACCCGACCCTGATTGCTTTCTGAATGGGATCACGCGCCAAACTGTCATTGGCATGCTGCGCGACCGGCAGGTCAAGGTGCGCGAGCGCCACATCATGCCCGAAGAGTTGGAAAGCTTTGAGCAATGCTGGCTTACTGGAACCGCAGCAGAAGTGACTCCGGTTGGGCAGATTGGCGACTACAATTTTGAAGTGGGCGCCCTGACGCGGGATATTGCGGAAGGGTATGAGGTATTGGTGCGCCAATAACCACTGCAGCGTGATTTGCTTCAGGTGTAGAGCTTTAGGAAGTCTGTCACTGCAACGGATACTTGTGCCGATATGCGTTCTTTTGAAGGGCGGCTTGTAGCCCCAAGAAGGCACTCCAGCTGTGTGTCCCCTTTAACGAGCACCACAAATCTCTCAGCAGCCTGAAGCGGGTCTTTAAGGTCAAGATGGTTGGACAACCAGTCTGCCAATTTTGGAAGGCTGGTCGCTTTACCTTCCTGCAGCAGTGTTTGGCCCATGTTTGGATCATGACCTGCCTCAGCAATGGCAGCTCGATTGATTGCGATTGCTGTGTCTCCAGTTACAAGTTTAAGAAATTCAGTTCCGAATGCATGAAGCCCTTCTTCAAGGGGCATCGTGGAAAAATCATTTGGCAAAGAGGCGTCAAGCGCCTTGGCATTTTCTCGGATCATGGCAGCAAAGAAACCAGACTTATCGCCAAACCACTTATAGAGCGTTTCCTTACTGGCATTTGCCTTGCTTGCCACAGCAATCATTGAAGTCCCACGCCATCCTTTCTCTACCAACACAGCGAGACCACAGGTCAATATCTCAGACTTTCGTACAATGTTTGGATCGGATTTGGTTGACATCGGGTGTCCTTAGAGGAAGTCGCTTGACATTACCGTACCGCGTGGTACTGATCAAGGCGTACCGGCTGGTACGGATTAGAAAAGGAACTGCGCTGATGTTTCACGGTATATGTATTCGCTCTGCGTGCACGATGTTGGCAGTCATTCAATGCGTGATGCTGACATCACTTTACTTCGGGATAGAGCCCCATCCGCCTCGGGCCACACCTTTATTCGCCATGGCACCTTTTCTCGCGGTATCTATCGGAATTGCCCTATGCGCAATACAACAGGCCGGCACATCAGCAGGCACAGTATTCGCTGTTGCTTCCGCTACGACTGCTTTGATCAGCTTTGGGCCTCAGAAGTACTTTGACGCCGCTTTCTCCGAAATCTGGATTGCCGTGCTGGCCGCGCAAATCGCCATCTTTGCGATTTTTTTCACTACTTTCGGAGCTTACAAGAAGCGGAGTGCCTAACCCGGCGACATCCCCCGTAACCGCTCTGACCGCCGCCGCAGCAATTCCACCGCTGTAAGCAACAGGATCGAAATCGTCACCAGGATTGTTGCCGCAGCAAGGATCGTCGGGCTGATCTGTTCGCGCAGGCCGGTGAACATTTGCCATGGCAAGGTCTGTTGTTGGGCGGAGCCGACGAACAGCACCACGACCACCTCATCAAAAGATGTGATGAAGGCAAAGAGACCGCCCGAGATTACGCCCGGCAGGATCAATGGCATCTGTACTCTAAAGAAGGTCTTAACCGGATCAGCGCCCATGTTGGCCGCAGCCCTTGTCAGTGAACGGTCAAAGCCAACAAGCGTCGCCGTGACCGTGATGATCACAAACGGCACACCAAGCGCAGCATGAGCCAGGATAACTTTCATGTACCCCACCAACCTCTGATCAAGATTGAGATTGGCCTCAAGCCAGTTTCCGAGCGGCGCGTAGAAGAAGAACATGCCCGTGGCCGAAATGATTAGCGGCACGATCATGGGTGAGATTAGGATCGCCATGATCGCCTGTCTTCCTGGCACATGCGACTGCGACAAGCCGATCGCGGCCAAAGTTCCGAGGCTTACGGAAATAAATGTCGCAAAGGGCGCGATGATCAGTGAGTTCTTGAGCGGCGTCATCCACTCTTCTGTGCCCAGGAAGTTGCGGTAGTGTTTGAGCGAATATCCCTCGGCCTGAAAATTCAGCATTTCGGGCGTGAAGGTAAAGAAATCTTCGGCATTAAAGCTCAGCCACATAACCGGCAAAAGCGGCGCGATCAGGAAAAAGAACACCAATCCGCAGATAAACAGAAAGCTGTTGTACCAAAGCGTCTGACCTGCAGTGTAGTAGATCGGAACGTTCTTGCGGTAGGCACCGGAATCCAGCCAATAGGCAAACCAGCTCATGACCGCGCCAATGATTACACCGGACACCGCAGCACCTAGGCCGCCTGCCAAAAGACCTGCAATCGCGAGCACGGCGATTGTGCCCCAGCGCGTGACGGTTCGGCGATCAGACATGGCATGCGCTACAAAGGCCATGACTGCGCCAACAACAGCGCCTCCTAAAGCCCCGATCCAAGGTTGGCCGTACACATTCCCGGCTACAAATCCAAACATCGCGCCCAAAACGGCGGTCAGAGGCAAGGTGAAGCTGGTTAGCGGCGGGCGGGGTGTCGAAATCGTCAAATCGGACATAATCTCAGCCCCCCAGCTTCACATTATCGATGCCGACAATCCTGTCGTAACACCAGTAAAGCGCCAAAACGACCAGCAAAAGGATTGTGCCGAGCGCCGCAGCCAAACCCCAGTTCAGTGAGCTGGAGATGTGATAAGCGATCCTGTTGGATATAAAGACACCATCCGTGCCGCCGACGATTTCAGGGGTGATGTAATAGCCAATCGAAAGGATGAAGACGAGGATAGATCCCGCGCCGATCCCAGGCACCGACTGCGGAAAGTAAACCCGCCAGAAGGCTGTCCAGTTTGTTGCGCCAAGGGATTTTGCTGCCCGCAGATATGTCGGCGGGATGGTTTTCATTACCGAATACAACGGTAGGATCATGAAGGGCAGCAGAATATGCGTCATTGCAATGATCGTGCCGGTGGCATTGTTCATAATGATAAGCCGGTTCGCATCATCCACAAAACCCAACCAGACCAATATCTCATTGATGACGCCCTGTTGCTGCAACAGCACTTTCCAAGCGCTGGTTCGCACCAGAAGCGAGGTCCAGAAGGGCAGGAGCACAAGGATCATCAGAACGTTTGCTGTTCGCAACGGTAGGTTCGCAAGGATCCATGCCACGGGATATCCCAGCAGGATACATGCCCCCGTAATAATCAGAGACATGTAAAGCGTGCGGATAAACAGTTTGATGTAGATCTGCTGCGTTTCAGGACGCGCTTCAACGCCTTCGATGGTTTTTTGCAGATCAACCGAGTTCAAAAAGTAACCCGTCGTGTAGTCCGGACTATAGAGCGCCATCGTGCGCCAGCCTTCGGTATCAAGCCAATCCTCGTCTGACTCCGCAAACATGTCGCGAAAGCTCTCCTGCGGCAGTTGATCAAGATTTGCCGCTGCCGCTTTGAGAACTCCCGCGCCTGGGCCGTTATAGGATGCAATTTTTTGCACAATTTCGGGTGAGCGAAGATCAACGCCCAGCCCGGCATAGACAGCCTCCCAGGGGCGCTCTTCCGCAACGACATCTTCTTCGACAATAGCCGTCCAAATGGCAAAATCGGTATAGGCTTCTGTGGTTGCTGGTAGCAATGCAAGCGCCTCTGCAGAAGGCGCAAATCCAATATCACCCCGCATGCTTTCGCCGACCATCGCAGCAAGTATCGCGCGGCGGTCTTTCAAAAACGAGTCGGCCCCTTCGCCCGACAGCAATTCAAACCAAAACTCGGATGTTTTGAATGCGGGATCGATGTCCACAAGCGCATCTTCAAATTCTTCACCCATGTCATCAAGACTACGGCCCGTGCCGCGGAACATCGAAGACAGCCCAGGCTGTTCATAATTCAAGCGGTTGCCAACCTGCGTATGTCTCTTGGCTTCCGCCGCTTTGAACATGTCAAAAAAGAGGGCCTGATAGACAGCTTCCTCAGGGGGCTCTCCACTGTTGGGATCCCACTCCTGAAGGGCTTCGACCGTTTGAGGCAGAGTGTGCGAAACGATCTGATTTTCCACAGACCGGAACAACATAGACACGATGGGCACGATGAATGTGACCAACACAAAAATCAGCAGAGGCGCAATCAGCAGAAGCGCTCTGAGCTTCTGACGCCGTAAT
Organism: Pseudomonadota bacterium; assembly: GCA_038532975.1. Classification (GTDB taxonomy): domain Bacteria; phylum Pseudomonadota; class Alphaproteobacteria; order Rhodobacterales; family Rhodobacteraceae; genus Roseovarius. The sequence goes on along the minus strand of JBCAZO010000066.1, from coordinate 2,988 downwards.
GTGCGGGCAAGGCTACGCTTAAGCGGTGAGCCGTCTGCAGCAAGAACAGGGCCGGTCTGCGTGGTATCGCTCATCTGTGTCCCGTTGGTCTTTTATTGTTGTGAGAAGGGCCCATGAGCCCTTCCCGGTATCTTAGAAAAAGCTCAGATTATTGAGCCAGCCACGCCTGGAATTTGGCGTCGATATCGTCACGATAATCCGCCCAGAACTCATAGTTATAGAGGAACGTGTTCGCGGCATTGTTGGGATCAGTTGGCATATGCGGGGCCATGTCGATGCCCAGCTCTGCATGCTGACCCACCAGCGGTGCCGATGATGCACGGGCGGGACCGTACGAAATGTACTTGGCCTGATCCGCAAGACGCTGTGTATCTGTCGCAAATTTCACGAAGTCCTTTGCACGGTTCAGTCGATCTTCAGGCAGGTTCGCCGGAATGATCCAGCCGTCCAGGTCAAATACCTGGGCATCCCACATCATGCCAATTGGCTGCTTCTGCTCTTCGATTGCAGCAAAGAGACGTCCATTATAGGTCGAACCCATGAAGACTTCACCATCGGCAAGAAGCTGCGGTGTATCCGCGCCAGCAGACCACCAGATAACGTTGTCCTTGATCGTGCTGAGCTTGTCGAGCGCCTGTTGCTGACCTTCTTCGGTGGCCAGAACATCATAAACGTCTTCCTTGGCAACACCATCACAGAGCAGGGCCCATTCAACATTGTTGATCGGACGCTTCTCAAGAGACCGCTTGCCAGGATACTTTTCCAGATCAAACACATCACAAATCTGGCTCGGTGGCTCGACGCCTTCCGGAACCATATCTGTGCGATAGCCGAACGTGGTTGAATAAACGATCTGCGGGATAAAGCAGTCGCCGACCAAAAGTTCACCAAAGTCTTCTTCTGCAGATGTGCCATCCGGTGCCGCTGCAAGATCCTCTTCAGGATCGATTTCGATCGCAAGACCTTCGTCGCACAAACGCAGCGCGTCAGCGGCCACGACATCGACTACGTCCCAGGTCACGCTACCGGCTTCATCCATCGCCCGAAGTTTTGCCACAGCCTCGGCTGAGCTTTCGTCCCAGATAACTTCCAGACCTTCGTGCATTTCAGCGTAAGGAATGGTGTAGGCGTTTTGTTGGCTCTTTTGGTAAGCACCGCCCCACGAAACCACCGTCATGGAGTCTGCCATTTTGGCATGGCCATCGGCAAACGCCGATCCAGCCGCAACCACAAGTGCGGTCGATGCCATAAGTGTTGTTGTCAGTTTCATTTCATACTCCCAAGTATCTTCCCGTTTTTACATTTTGAGCCTCGATTCACGGGATGAAAATCCGAAGCCTCAGTTTATTCGCACCACTTCTGTTTAAGCAGTTCGAATTCTCTAGTTTCTAGGGCGCATCCAGCGCCCGACAATCTTCTGGCAGCCAGCCGATTTCGATCGTTTCACCTGGCGTCAGGCGCACCTGATCAGGTGCATTTCGCGATTTGATGACAAAGTTATCATTCCCTGCCACGCGTAGCCGCGTGCGGAAAATATCACCCATGTAGATGAATTCCAGAACTTCCGCTTTGATCGTGTGCGTGCCTTTCTTGAGGCGGTTTTTGTCGAATTCGACACGTTCCGGTCGGATCGACACCAATGTTCGATCACCGACAGCACTAACGTTCACAGGCTTGCAATCGATCAGTTCGCCATCATCAAGCTCGACCAAAGCGATTTCTCCTTTGATCTCTTTGACGGTGCCAACAAGCGTATTGTTTTCACCAATGAACTGCGCCACGAAACTGTTCTTGGGGCTTTCATATAGAACATCGGGAGCATCAATCTGCTGAATACGGCCATCGTCAAACACAGCAACACGGTCTGACATTGTCAGCGCTTCGGTCTGGTCGTGCGTCACATACACCGTAGTGATCCCAAGATCATGCGCAAGATTGGTGATCTCAAACTGCATATGCTCACGCAGCTGTTTGTCGAGCGCGCCGAGCGGTTCATCCATCAAAACAAGTTCCGGCTCAAACACCAATGCCCGCGCCAGGGCGATACGCTGTTGTTGGCCACCCGAGAGTTGTGCAGGCCTGCGACCGCCAAAATCACCCATCTGCACCATATCAAGTGCGCGTTTGACTTTGGCTTCACGATCCGACTTTCCCAGCTTGCGCACCTCAAGCGGAAAGGACAGATTTTCCGCAACGGTCATATGCGGGAAAAGAGCATAATTCTGAAAAACCATACCGATGCCGCGCTTGTGCGGCGGGATGTTGTTGATCGACACGCCATCAAGGAGAATTTTGCCATGTGTTGCTGTTTCAAAACCAGCAAGCATCATCAGACAGGTCGTCTTGCCCGACCCGGAAGGTCCAAGCATCGTCAAAAATTCACCTTTCGGAATGGATAAGTTCAGGTCTTTGACGACCAGTATCTCTCCATCATAACTCTTTTGCACACGCTCAAATGCGACAAATGCATCGCTGGATTGCGAGTCTAACAAGAGTGTCTCCCCATTTTATTCTTCACGAGTTTTCTCGCGTTCGGCTAAAACTTAAATCGGGATTCTTTGTTTTATGCAAGGAAACTTAACGAAATTCTGAGCTGCCATGAATCATTCGTTAACTTTACAAGCTCATGCACAGATAATGTTTTGGAATAACGGCGTTCTATTTCAACCATCCCCTCCGAATAGATGCCGGGCGTTGCTAGTAGCTATGCTTCATTTCCCAACACAATTCTCCGCGCCAAAAGATCAGCTTCCATCAGAGCCTCGGTATGCCGGGTGATGTCTCCGAATTCTCGCACGCTGCACGCACGCAAAAGATAGCGGTGTGTGAAACCAAGTTTGTCGAAGGCTGGCGCATATTGTTCCAATATATCCGCATAGTGGTCTTCGCTTTCACCTTGGGTTTGAACAAAGACCAAAGTCTTGTCCCGTCCAAGTTTTGACGGGACTTCGGCAGTTAGGTAATCCGGCACGAGAAAAGAAAAAAACC
>JBCAZO010000065.1:0-9056 GCA_038532975.1 Pseudomonadota bacterium | reverse complement strand
GCCAGATAGGCATGAAGTATCGCCTCATCAGGGCCAAGTTCCAGCATATCGCCCAAAACGGCGATACGACGACCAGCGGCGACGCGCCCGATGTCGTCTTCTGGAACCGTTCCCGCCAAAACCGCCAGCGACGCCGCCATAGAGGCGGGGTTGGCGTTGAACGCATCGTCGATAAGCGCGATGGTCAGGGTCTCATCCGCCACATCCAGCATAAGCGTCTCATGCGTGCCGCGCCCCGAGGGCGGGTGCCAGCGGCCCAGATCGGATACTGCCACATCACGGTCTGCGCCCATGGCATCCACAGCGGCCAAAACCGCGAGCGCATTCGCGGCGAAATGAGCGCCAGGTGTGCCGACTTTGAAGAGCACGGGCGCTCCAGCCACACGCGCCTTACCCACCGTTGACGTGTTGTGCACACTGACATCGTTTAACTGCCAGTCCAGACCATCGCTTTGTCCAAAGGTTAAAACCGTCGCGGCATGGCGTGCAGCCGTCTCGCGCAGAATCGCCGCAGTGGCCACGTCACCATTCACAATCGCTGTGCCGCCCGGCTCCAGCCCCTCAAAGATCGATGCCTTTTCATGCGCGATCCCTTCGATATTCTCAAACGCCTCCAAATGCGCAGGCGCGACCGTGGTGACAATTGCCACATGCGGCCTCGCCATGCGCGACAGCGGCGCGATCTCTCCGGGATGGTTCATGCCGATCTCGATGACGGCGAATTCGGTGTCGGCAGGCATCCGCGCCAAAGTCAGCGGAACACCCCAGTGATTGTTGTAACTGGCCTCTGCCGCATGGGTCCGCCCCTGCCCGGTGAGAACCGTGCGCAGCATGTCCTTGGTCGAGGTTTTACCCACCGATCCGGTTACTGCGACCACACGTGCGCCCGTCCGAGCGCGCGCGGCTTGCCCCAAGGCTTCCAGCGCAGGCAAAACGTCTTTTACGACCAGAAGCGGCGCATCGGGGTTCACGTCGCCCGGAATGCGACTGACCAAAGCGGCAGCAGCCCCTTTCGCCAGCGCCTGCGCCACAAAGTCATGCCCGTCACGCACATCCTTGAGTGCGACGAACAAATCGCCAGGCTGAAGCGTGCGCGTATCAATCGACACGCCCGAGGCCACCCAATCCTGCGTGTTTTTCCCGCCTGTGGCCGCTGCGGCCTCGGCTGCGCTCCAAAGGCTCATACGCCCAGCCCGTCAAGTGCGGCGACAGCCACGCTTGCCTGTTCGCAGTCATCAAATGGCAGGGTGTCACCGCCTATAACCTGCCCGGTTTCGTGCCCTTTGCCACAAATCAAAAGCGCATCGCCCGGCCCAAGCGCATCAACGCCGCGCAGGATCGCTTCGGCGCGGTCTCCCACCTCCATAGCGTGATCACTTGCGCCGGCCTCGGCGACGCCTTCCATGACTGCCGCACGGATCAAGGCGGGGTCTTCTGATCGCGGGTTGTCATCTGTGACGATCACTTGATCAGCATGCTCTGCGGCGGCGGCCCCCATCAAAGGGCGCTTGCCCTGATCACGGTCCCCGCCTGCCCCCACAATAGCCACAAGCCGACCCAGAACATGCGGGCGCAACGCCTGAAGTGCAGTGGCCACGGCATCGGGCGTATGCGCATAATCAACAAACACCGCCGCGCCGTTTTTGCGTGTGGCCGCAAGCTGCATGCGTCCGCGGACCGTGTCCATACGTGGCAAGGTGTTGAACACCAGGTCAGGATCGGCGCCCGCCGCAATCGCAAGACCTGCGGCCATCAGCACATTGTCAGTCTGGAACCCGCCGATCAGATTGACCTCTGCCTGATGTACCTGCCCACGCCAGTCAAAGCGCAGGGTTTGTCCCGTGGGAGAAAACCGCCTGTCCAGAATGCGCAGGTCCGCGCCTTCTGCTGACCCGATGCGCATCACATCCTGTCCACGACGCTTGGCCACCTCGATCATGTCAGCCCCGCGCGGATCGTCTATGTTGATGACCGCCGTCCCGTCCTCAGGCAGAACGCGTGAAAAAAGCCCGGCTTTGGCGTCAAAATACGCTTCAAACGTCTTGTGGTAGTCCAGATGATCCTGGCTCAGATTTGTAAATCCGGCAGCCGCAAGACGCACACCGTCCAACCGGCGCTGTTCAAGCCCGTGACTGGAGGCTTCCATCGCCGCATGGGTGATGCCATGCAGCGCCGCCCCTGCAAGCGCGCGATGGAGCGTGATGGGTTCTGGTGTTGTATGGGCCAAGGGCGCTTCCCATGCGCCTTCCACACCTGTGGTGCCCAGATTGACCGCCTCCAGCCCCAGCGCGATCCAGATCTGCCGGGTGAAATTGGCCACTGAGGTTTTGCCGTTGGTGCCGGTCACGGCTACCATGGTCTCAGGCTGTTCCTCAAACCAGAGTGCCGCCGCAAAAGAAAGCGTCTGACGCGGGTCCTCGGCAATGATCAGCGCGGCATCACTCTCGGCCAGCTCTGCTTCGGCAATGCGCGCGCCTTCGGGATCCGTCAGGATTGCCCCCGCCCCCATGCGCAGCGCGTAAGTAATGAATTCACCGCCATGCACGCGGCTTCCCGGAAGGGCAGCAAAAAGATAGCCCTCTTTCACCTCGCGGCTATCAACCGCAAGCCCAGTGACATCCGCGCGCCGCCCCTGCTGCGCCGTCAGTCCCAGATCCGCCAAGGATTTGCTCTGCCCCACCACCTCTGTCCAGCCTTAGTCCAGCTTTTGTCTATTGGGTCGCCCCTGATGTGAGCGTTATACCGTCTAAAACGGCAGGTTCAAACTCGGGCCGCAAACCCAAAAGCGGCGCCACCCGGCGGATGATCTCTGCCGCCACTGGCACAGCCGTCCATCCTGCCGTTCGGCGCGGCTCATCGCCCGAGGTTTCCACCGGCTCATCCAGTGTCACGACCAGTACATATTCCGGATTGCTGGCGGGAAAGACGCTGGCGAAGGTGGCCAGAACTTTCTCGTCGTAATATCCGCCATTGGGTTTAGGTTTGTCCGCCGTGCCTGTTTTACCGGCCACCTCATACCCCGGCACTTCCCCGAAAGAGGCTGTGCCGCCGCCCACAACTTCGCGCAGCATTTTCATCGTGCGGTCAGCGGCGGCTTTGGACATCACCTGCGGACCGCGTTGGTGGCGCGGCTGCTTGAGCAAGGTCGGTTTCACCAGATACCCGCCATTGGCCAGCGTAGCGTATCCTGCCGCAAGATGCATGGGGCTCGTGGACATTCCGTGCCCATAGGCCACGGTCATGGTCGACAACTCAGACCATTTCGGCGGCAAAAGCGGCTCACCACCTTTGGCCTCAACGATCTCAAGCGGCGTCGCTTCAAACAGACCCAAGGATTTCAGAAACTCTTGCTGGCGCTTGGCCCCGATCATCTGGGCAATGCGCGCGGTGCCGATATTGGAGGACTTCACGATGACCTCCGTCACCGAAAGCTCATCACCATAGTTGCGGAAATCGCGAATGCGATGCTTGCCCCAGCGCAGCGGGCCCTTGGTGTCAATGATGGTTGACGGGTTCACAAGCCGCAGATCAAGCGCTTGCGCGAGAGTAAAACTTTTGAACACAGACCCCAGTTCGTACACCCCCTGCACCGCACGGTTAAAGAGCGGGCTGTCCTCGGGATTGCCTTCGGTTGGCGGACGCGGGCGGTCATTGGGATCAAAATCCGGCAAGCTGGCCACGGCCAGAACCTCGCCTGTGTCCACCTTCATCAGGACCGCCGCCGCGCCCTTGGCATTCATCAGCATCATGCCGCCCTGCAGCACACGCTCCAACGCAGATTGCACCGAAAGATCAAGCGACAGCGTCAGCGGCTCATGGCCATGCGCTGGATCACGCAGGCGATCATCGAAGTATTTCTCAACCCCTGCCACGCCAATCACCTCGGCCGCATGCACGCCCTCACGACCAAAGCTGGCCCCGCCCATGACATGCGCCGCCAGCCGTCCGTTGGGGTAAAGCCGCATTTCGCGCGGTCCAAATAAGAGCCCTGGCTCACCGATATCATGCACGGCCTGGACTTGCTCAGGGCTGAGTTTCTTTTTGACCCACAGGAACTTACGGCTACCTGTGAAGTCCTTGAGCAACCGCTTCTCATCCAGATCGGGAAACAGCGCCACCAGCTCTTTGACCGCGCGCTCCGGCTCAACCATCTGTTGGGGCTGTGCATAAAGGCTGTGGGTCTCGAAATTCGTGGCGAGGATACGCCCGTGGCGGTCCACGATATCCGCACGCTGCGCCAGGATCTCAACCCCGGCCACACCGGCACGCGGCTCTACCGGCTCTGACTGCGTCATGATCCCCATGCGCGCGCCGATGACAAGGAATGCAAGCGTGAAGAACACGCCCATAACCAAAAGCCGCCCTTCGGCGCGCTGACGCGCCTGATCACGCATTTCCTCATGGCGCAGGCGGATGTTCTCGCGCTCAATCGCATCAGGGTTCTGCCCCGCATCACGCGCCTTGAGTATTTGCGCCAGCGGGCGCAGCGGTGTCCGGATCATTGCTCTGCCTCCCGGTCCATCACTTCAACCGTGCTCCAGATATCCAACGGCTCTTCCACACGCGGGAATGACACCTGATCCACCTTGCCAAATTGATTGGGCTGCAGAGGCAAAAGCCCCAACCGCTTGAAGTTGATCTCAGCAAGATCGCGCAGCCGTTCGGGCCGGTTCAGATAGGCCCATTCGGCATTGAGAAACCGCAGACGTTCCCGCGCCTCGGCGATTTGCTGTTGCACTTCAACCGAACGCGCCTGCGCCTCTTGCGTCTCGTAGTTCTCCCGATAGGCCCAAAAGGCCAAACCAATCACCATGAGAGAGGTCATTACATAATAAAAAGAGCGCATTAGTGTCGTCCTTTCACAATCGGCATGCCAATGGCAGAGCGATCCACCGGGCACGCCGGTGCATCAGTCCGCGTCGCCACGCGCAGCTTGGCACTGCGCGCGCGGGGGTTTTGAGCGACTTCATCCGAATCTGCCACAATGGCCTTGCGGGTGGTTTGGGTAAATTGAGGGGCCTCGCGAGTCATTTCAGGCGCATGTCGGCTGCCTTGCCCGGTGGATCCCGTCTTGATCTGCAAGAACCGCTTCACCATGCGGTCCTCAATCGAATGAAACGTGACCACGGCAAGATGCCCGCCCGGTTTGAGCACGCGTTCTGCCGCCTCTAGACCCTCAACCAGCTCGCCATATTCATCATTCACAGCTATGCGGATGGCCTGAAAACTCCGGGTCGCTGGGTGTGCTTGACCAGGTTTGGCGCGCGGCAAAGCACCCTCAATAATTTCCGCCAATTGCAGCGTCGTAACAATCGGCACATCGGCGCGCTTATTCACAATGGCACGCGCAATACGACGGCTCGCGCGCTCCTCACCGTAAAGATAGAGAATATCAGCCAGCGCCGCCTCTTCCATCGAGTTGATCAGCTCAGCCGCACTTGGCCCGTCCTGGCTCATGCGCATATCGAGCGGGCCATCCTTCATGAAGGAAAAGCCCCGCTGCGCCTGATCCAACTGCATGGATGAGACACCAAGGTCGAGCACGACGCCATCAAGGTTTTGCCCGTGTTGATCCAGTTCGGAAAAGACGCCCTGCACCAAAGTGATCCGGTCGCCATACCCCACGGCCCAGCTTTCTGCCAGCTCCATCGCAAGCGGATCACGGTCCAGACCGGTCACATGCTCCGCGCCAGCGTCCAGCAAGGCACGTGTATAGCCACCACCACCCAAAGTGCCATCAAGCCAACGGCCCGAGACCGGAGACACAGCCGCAACAAGCGGCCCGATAAGCACAGGGATATGAGGGGACATTGCGGCAGCACTCCCCATCGCTCAATCCTCGCCCGGTGGGTAAACCAGAGTGAGAGGATCAAAGTTATCTGACTGCTCGGAAAGCCAGGCCTCCATCTCGGCACCTTCCGTGCCTTCATAGGTGTCGGCGTTCCAAATCTCGAAATACTCGCCCATCGCGACCATTGTTGCCTCGCCGTCCAGCCCAATTTGCTGGCGCAGGCGCTGCGGCAGGACAATCCGGCCGTCCTTGTCGATTTCGGTATCCCAGGATTTGCCCAGGATCATCTTGCTGGCACGTTTACGAGCTTCGGAGCCGCGCGGCATGGCGCGGATATCGGCCTCAATCTCGGCCATCGCCTCAATTGTATAGGCCTGTAGACAGTTCTTCAGATGGGGTCCGTGCAACACAACCATGCGGGGCAACGGATTTTCAGGGCAACGCGGGTCGCCATCGGCCAGCACAGCGCGAAAATCGGCAGGGATCGACATCCGACCCTTGCCGTCAACCTTCTGGTTAAACTCGCCTCTGAAGCTCAGCGTCACTGCGCGCCTGCCCCTCTTATTCTGCCCCCGTTTCGATTTTTTGACCCCCGAAACGAAACGACGGATTGAGCTGCTGCCACTGCCCAATCCGCCGCCCTCGTCCCGCTTTGCGGGGTGTCCAGCTGCGCGCGCCACCTGGGGGGATGTCTGCTCGCCCGCGCGCCGGATCTCTCGTTGTGATGAAGCGGGTGCCTGTATGAAACCTGACTTGGGTATTTTGGGGTTCTTATCGCCCCGATTTGCCCGTCCTCATCGTGAAGTCAGTAATACATGGTACTTCGTGGAACTCAATAAAAATTTGCCCGAATAGCTACTGAATATAGGTTTCACGACCTCTTAAAAACAACATCTTGTATGAAGTTTGCGTAAAATAGCACATAATTTGGGGTTAATAGAAAATATAAACACAATATGTAGTGTATAATTTCCTTACCTAAAAATTCCCATATTTTCCCGGATATTTCTCAATTTACTATCATCAAATGAGATCAAAACAAGAACATTTTGATTTCACAACAAAATTTCATGTGAAATCTAGCGAGTGATTCGCGTCACATCATTGAAGATTCCATGATTTCCCGCTGTAGAGACCATTCGGTTCCAGGCAATCCCATCCAGATGGGGAATTCAGTCACAAATCTCTGAAAACGAGGGCATCGGACCTTGTAAACGGGGGGCTTACTCCCCTACTAACCTGGCCGTCACCACAACTTCGATCAGATACCCCGGATCAAGCGCCACACCAACGCAGGCGCGTTGCGGCCAGTTCGTCTCTGGACCGATCCACGCGTTCCACACCACGTCCATCTCGGGTTTGAAGGCGATATCGCTTAGATACACTGTCGCCTGAAGTAGCTGTGTCTTGTCGCTGCCGACCTCGCCCAGAAGCCTTTCCAGCTCCTCCAAAGTATTTGCGGTCTGCGCCGCAATCCCATCCGCGCAAACCGGATCGGTGGCAACGACATAGGCCAATCCACCCGCCTTTACGGCAGAACATCGACCTCTGGCTTCTCCGGGGATGCGTTTCACCTCAATCTCCAAGCCACTTGAACATCACCAACGCATCCATCAGCCCCTGCTCGGGATGCCGAAACGCGCGCGGCAACCGCCCCACGGTCTCAAAGCCCAGCTTGGTCCAGAGCGCAATCGCCCCCACATTGCTGGCGACCACAAAATTGAACTGCATTGCCTCATATCCCAGCGCCCGCGCCGCGTCCTGGCTGTGCTCACACATCGCCCGGGCAATGCCCTGCCCCTGTGCGGCAGGCGCCGTGATATAACCGCAGTTGCAGACATGGCTGCCGCCGCCCTGCTGATTGGTCTTGATATAGTAAGTGCCAAGGATCACACCATCCCGCTCGGCCACATAACTCGCAGCAGGCATATCGCACCACAGGTGCAGCATGTCCTCGCGCGAGACAGCCGGATCAATCGCATAGGTATCCCCGGGCCGGATCACATCGCGCAGAATGGGCCAGAGCGCGTCACGGTCATCATCGCGCACTGGCCTTATCGTCAGGTCATCACGCGTTGACATCCACCACCACGCGGCCCTTGACCTGACCTTTCAGGATGTCCGCGCCCAACCCGGGCAAATCACCCAGCGTCGCAGGCTGGATCATCGCCTCAAGCTTGTCCATCGGCAGGTCCTTGGCGATCCGCTCCCATGCTCGCAGGCGGTTGTCATAGGGCTGCATCACACTGTCGATGCCCAAGAGGTTCACGCCGCGCAAAAGGAATGGAATGACCGTCGCGGGCAAGGCCGCGCCCCCGGCAAGACCCACAGCCGCGACGGATGCGCCATATTCCATCTGCCCCAGCACCCGGGCCAGCATGGCACCGCCCACCGCATCCACGCAGCCACCCCAGGTCTCGCCCTCCAGCGGACGCTTGGTGGTCTCGTTGATATCCTCACGCGCCACGATCTGGGTGGCACCCAGAGAATGCAGATAATCTTCGGTTTCGGGGCGGCCGGTGACAGCGGCCACGGTGTGCCCCAGATTGGCCAGGATGGCCGTGGCCACGCTGCCCACGCCGCCCGCCGCGCCAGTCACCAGAACCGGCCCCTGTTTGATGCCATGATCCTCAAGCGCCATCACGGCCAGCATCGCGGTGAACCCCGCCGTGCCCACGGCCATCGCCTGTCGCGAATCCAGCCCCTTGGGCAGCGGCACCAGCCAATCGGCCTTGACGCGCGCTTTCTGCGCATACCCGCCCCAATGCGCTTCGCCCACGCGCCAGCCGGTCAGCACCACCTTATCACCAGGCTTGTAACGGTCGTCATCGCTGGCCTCGACGGTTCCGGCAAAATCAATCCCCGGCACATGCGGGTACTTGCGCACAAGCCCCCCGCCCGGCCCGATGCAAAGGCCGTCTTTGTAGTTTACGGTTGAATACTCGACCGCCACGGTGACTTCTGCCTGAGGCAGATCATCGAGACCAATCTGCTTTACCGCAGCATTTGTCTTGCCGCTCTCTTCATCCTTTTCCACCACCAATGCGTTGAACATATCGCTCTCCATCCTGTTCCTGCAGAGCCGTGCCCTGCTTTCATCTTTCAAAAAATACTCAAATCCAGAAACACCGCTGCACCTCGGCCTTACGGATGCCATCTGGTGTCTCGACATCCAAAACCGTGCCCGGTGTCCAATGGGTCATGCGGATCATGCCGATGGCCACGTTGGTATCATAGTCCGGGCTCCAGGCGGCAGAACTCACAC
>JBCAZO010000064.1:0-9119 GCA_038532975.1 Pseudomonadota bacterium | reverse complement strand
CTTTTGTATCCTCCATTGAGAATGTGCCGAACTCAGAAGTGAAATGTCCGATATCATGTAAAAGGGCTGCCACGATAATCTCTTCACTAAAGCCTTTTTGCTCCGCAAGAGTAGCTCCCTGTAACATGTGCTGAGCCATCGTGACCGGCTCTCCTAGATATTCCTCATCTCCACAACGCGCAAAGATTTCGGCGATGAAATCGACTATATTCGTCTGTGTTAGAGTCTGATTTGCACTCATTTACTCAGCCGCCTTCAGAATATCTTGCACTAGCGCGGCATGTGTGGACCTCAGTCCATCCATATCCGCGTAGCACCCTTGAAGCCATCGCGACCCAGACCCGGAATACCCCTTTCGAGCATGTAGCACGCGAGTGTTGTCAACGACAAAGCACTCACCTGGTTCAAGCTTGAACGTAATCTCCATATCCGGGTCATCGATGATCTGGCCCAATCGACGATATGCCGCATAATACGCCGCCATATCTGCGTAAGGCACATCGGTGATCGCCGCCGCCGAACGGTTGTTGAAGCGCACGCCAATCAACGCGCCATCTGGTGCCAATTCAATCATTGGACGACGCGACCGCAGACAAACGCCGTCTGACCCAGCAAATTCAAACCGCGCGCAGTAAGAGCTCAAAAGGTGAAAGCCACGCGGATCCTCTCGTTGTAGGCGCTGCGCACAAGCAAACCCGTCAACAACCATATTTTCCCCGCCCTCGGCCGAGTTTTCTAAACAATAGAGAATTTGCACCGTCGGCACGGGATCGCGGTAGGGATTATCCGTATGCGCCTGCAGCCCCAATCCGGTAAACGCCAGGTTGGAAGGATTGACCTCGGTCCGGACTTCAAAATGACGTCCATAGTTGGTCTCGCGCACGTATCCAAAAAGATCGGCAACATCAAACAATGCACCTTCCTTCACAGGACCCCCAAACAGCTTGCCAAATCCGAACTGCACCACGCCATCCAGCCACGCAGCTAGAGCTTCTTTATCGGCTTTGACCTGGTTGAAGTCAGCTTGCGGGATATGGTCGCCCATGGCCGCATCCCAGACAATGAGTTCGTCACTAACCCAGCCTTTTTCGGACATTTGTGGCAGGTCATAACAATGCGCCAGCAACCAATTGAGGTCATAGTCGATACGCTCACCCCCGGGCGCGAACGTAAGCGATATGGTATCTCCCGCAACTTGGGCTTCCTGCACCGCAATGTCCTCCGGGATGTCCGACAAGGCAATAAGCCGCTGTCCATTGCCAGACGCCCGCGTGCCCTCATCCCAGGCATTGTCGCGCAGCCAAATGGCATGATAGCGCGACGCGACACCAGCTATATCCAGAGCGATGGCAGCGCCATCTTCAATGATCTTAACAGTAGTCATGACAACACCTCCTGACATAGGCTACCGCGATGCGTATATCATCGCCGTTGAGTTTCCGACGCGCTACTATGCCTGAAAACGACATGAGCGTCGGTTTTGCGTGTTCTAAGTGATCTGCTGGTTGCGATGCTTCGTATTGTACTAAAAAGGAAGGGCCCAATGCGTACATTGTTTGGAAGTTTGTTTTGCCTTTTGGCAGCGCCTGCATTGGCATTAGATCTCGAAAGCAAGTTTTCCAACATCGACGGCGGCACTCATCAGCTCTCGAACTGGGCGGGGCAACCCATCTTGGTTGTGAACACAGCCTCGCTCTGCGGCTTCACCGGGCAATACTCCGATCTGCAAAAACTACACGACACCTATAGCGACAAAGGGCTTGTCGTACTGGCTGTCCCCTCTGACGACTTCTCACAAGAACTTGGAAGTGAAGATGAGGTCAAAGAGTTTTGTGAAGTCAATTACAACATTACTCTACCAATGACCGGTATCACCAATGTGACAGGTCCTGATGCGCATCCTTTTTATAAATCACTTGCCGCGGAAGAGGGTTTCCAACCTACCTGGAATTTCAACAAAGTCCTTATTGATACCGACGGCGAGGTTGCTGGCACATTCCGGTCTTCGGTCAAACCAATGTCTCGTCAGATCACAGGTCCGATTGAAGACATGCTCAATCAGATGGGCGGCTAGGCACGCGCGCCGCGCCCGGTTCTTTACTGGGTGGTACGTTATAAATTTTCCGGTAAGCACGTGAGAAATGCGTCGGGCTGCCAAATCCGCACAAGACGCTAATTTCGGTGACGCTCATATCAGTTTGTCTTAAAAGATGACGCGCCTTTTCCAGCCTGGTGGTAATATAATAGCGGCTGGGCGACGTGTTCAAAACCGTTTGAAATAAACGCTCTAACTGGCGCACAGACACTCCGATTTCCGCAGCAATCTCATTTAGTTTCAGAGGGTCTTCTATCGAGTTACGCATGATCTCAATCGCGTGAATAACCTTACGATTGCCCCGTGCAAGACGAGACGGAAGCGTAAGACGCTGCGCATGATCTTGATCACGCGGAGCGGTATAGACCATCTGTTCTGCGACCCATTCCACCAATTTCAGACCATAGTCTTCTTCAATGAGATGCAGCATCAGATCCATGGAAGACGCGCCACCAGCACAGGAAAACACACGCCCATCCACGGAATAAATCGTGTCCTGCATATTAACCTGGGGCAGCGCTTCGGTCAGTGCGTCGACATATTCCCAATGTGTCGTTACGCGTTTGCCCGCGATCAGCCCGGCAAGCGCCAACGTATAGGTCCCACTGCTTAATGCGCCGAAACTGATGCCTTTGCGCGTCTCGCGCCGCAACCAAGCCAGAACGTCGCGCGTGCTGCCTTCGACGGCGTGCTCTCCTGCACAAACGACCAGCGTATCTTCACGGCGCAGGTTTTCGAGACCACCATCAACCTCTACTGTCACACCATTCCAGGCGCGCGCTGGTTTTCCATCGGCACTCAGCAGCCGCCACTCGTAAAACTGTTTGCCGCTGGAATGACGATTGGCAAGGCTCAGTGCTTCGAGTGCACAGGTAAAGCCAAGCATCGAATAGCCCGGGATCAACAGGAAAACATAGCGCTTGGGCGCGTGTTCGGGTTCCGTCATTCCCGGCCCATCCTTTTAATGTTAGCTGCGCATATTTGCTCCGTTGGCATCGTAGACCGGAGCACCTTGGACTTCTGCTTTGTACATCTCACCAAGGATTTCCACGTCGAGCACCTCACCGGCACCCGCATGTTCGGTTGCGACATAGGCCATCGCCATAGATCGCCCGACACGGTGTGCGTAGCCACCCGCGGTGATGTATCCAATGGCCTCACCGTCTCGAAGGACAGCCTCATCACCGGTCACATCAATCCCGTCCACATCAATGGTCAGAGTGACCAATTTGCGCTCCACGCCTTCTTTGACAAAAGCTTCGGTCGCGGATTTACCGACGAAATCTTTTTTCCAGTTAATGAAAGCATCCAGGCCGGATTCAACTGCGTTAAAGTCGGGCCGGAATTCCAGCGTCCAGGCACCCCATCCTTTCTCTAGTCGCATCGACATCAACGCGCGCGCGCCGTACCACCGATATCCCAAGTCTGCGCCTGCGTCTTCAATCGCCTCGGCCAGACGCAAAAGATACTGCGGACGGCAGTAGATTTCATACCCAAGCTCACCGCTAAACGATATCCGGTTGAGGATTACCGGTACACCTCCAACAAAAGTCTGACGCAAATCACGGAACTTTAATGCGTCCGCGCTCACATCATCGCGTGTGATGCGAGATAACAGCTCTCTAGACTTTGGACCGCTCAGCGCAATGCCGTGCCACTCATCCGATGCATTTCGATAAATGACATCACTTGGCAAATCCTTTTCGAACCAACGGCGATGCGCTTCCTGCATTGTTCCAGAGCCGAACAGGATAAAGTGCTCCTCAGACAGGCACGCTACGGTCAGATCACCATACAAACGTCCCTTCGGCGTCAGCATCGGTGTCAGCGTCAATCGACCTGGCTTTGGGACGTATCCGGCAAGAACAGAGTCTAAATAAGAGCGTGCACCCGATCCCTTGAAATCATGTTTCGCGAAGTTCGCGATCTCAATACCACCAACCGCGTTCTGCACCGCCTCGATCTCACGCGCGACATAGTCATGACTGCGATTGCGCTCGAATGATGGTTCCTCGTGGGCATCTTCAGGCCCATCAGCGAACCACAGAGCATGTTCAAGTCCGAACCCCTGATCCATGCGTGCACCTCTTGCAATTAGCCGGTCGTAAAGCGCAGTTGTTTTCTGCATCCGGCCCTTCGGCAGCGTCTCGTTCGGAAATGTCATCACGAACCGACGTTCGTAATTCTCGGTCGACTTGACCGTGCCCCAATCAGGCGTCGCCCAATCCCCGAACCGCGCCACATCCATGGCCCACACATCAATCGACGGCTCTCCGTCAATCATCCACTCCGCCATGGTCAGACCAACACCGCCCCCCTGACAGAAGCCCGCCATAACGCCGACCGCGCACCAATAATTATGCATGCCCGGCACGGGACCGATCATCGGATTGCCATCAGGCCCAAAGGTGAACGGCCCGTTGATCGTATCCTTGATGCCCGCATTCGCCAGTGCCGGAATGCGTTCGAAACCAAGTTCCAAACGTTCGGCGATGTTTTCAAGCTTGGGCTGCAAAAGTTCATGCCCGAAATCCCAGGGCGTGCCGCTGACTTTCCAAGGCGTTCCAACCGGCTCGTAAGTGCCCAACAGCATGCCGTCGCGTTCCTGCCGGAAATAGATGTTGGCCTCATAGTCGATACCGCAGGGCAGGCGAGACCCAAAGTTTGCAACTTCATCGATCCGGTCTGTCAGCAAATAGTGGTGCTCCATGGGCTGCACCGGAATGTTCAGCCCGGCCATATGCCCCACTTCACGCGCCCAAAGACCCCCGCAATTCACAACATATTCAGCAATAATAGTGCCTCTTTCCGTGGTTACTTCCCATTGGCCGTCCGCTCGTTGCGTTGTTGCTGTTACCGGCGTATGAGTGAAATACTGCCCGCCGAAATGTTTAGACGCCTTGGCAAAGGCATAGGTCGTGCCCGACGGGTCCAAATCTCCATCCTGATCATCCCACAAAGCCGCATAGTAGTGCTTGGGGTCTATCAACGGATGACGCTCTGCCAACTCCTTGAGATCAATCCATTCTTGGTGCAGGCCCATATACCGCGCCTTGGACCGTTCGCGCTTAAGATAATCGTGCCAAGTCTTGTTCGATGCTAGGTAAAAGCCACCTGTCATGTGCAGGCCCACAGACTGTCCGGAAAGCTCTTCAATCTCTTTATAGAGCCCGATTGTATAGCTCTGTAGGCGACTGATGTTTGGATCTGAGCTAATCGTGTGGATTTGTCCCGCCGCGTGCCAGCTTGACCCGGATGTCAGCTCATTCCGTTCCAGCAGGACCACATCTTTCCACCCAAACTTGCTGAGGTGAAACAGAATCGAACATCCCACCACACCGCCACCAATAATCACCACTTTGGCGTGACTGGGAAGCGGTTTGCCTCGACTTGTTTCATCCGTCTGAATGTTGAGCGTGGATTGCGCCAGTGTGTCACTCATTGTCTTCTCCTCGTAATCCTGCACCCGCCCCAACGCGGCCTATGTCCAATCCATCACGACCTTGCCGGCATTGCCCGAGATCATCGCGGCAAAACCCTCTTCAAAGTCGTCAATGGAAATCCTGTGTGTGATCAGCCCCGAGACATCGAGACCCGACTGCACCAACGCGATCATCTTGTACCAGGTCTCGTACATCTCACGGCCATAGATACCTTTGATGTGCAGCATCTTGAAAATGACGCTGTTCCAATCAACCGGGAACTCCGTCGGTGCGATACCTAGCAACGCAACCTTTCCACCGTTGTTCATTCGCGCAATCATCTGCTGCATCGCTGCCGACGCACCTGACATCTCAAGGCCAACGTCAAACCCTTCGGTCATGCCGATTTCGTCCATGACATCGCGCAGATTTTCTTTTGAAACGTCAACTACATGCTGCACGCCCATCTTTTGAGCCAGTTCAAGTCGGTAAGGTGTGATGTCGGTGATCACAACTTTCCGCGCGCCCACCTTTTGCGCCACCAGCGCCCCCATGATCCCAATGGGGCCAGCCCCGGTGACAAGCACATCTTCCCCGACCAGATCAAAGGACAAAGCGGTGTGCACAGCGTTTCCAAACGGATCGAAAATAGCCGCGATCTCGTCTGGAATATCCTCAGGGATCGGCACGACGTTGTCTTCAGGAATACATAGATACTCGGCAAAACTTCCCGGACGATTCACTCCAACACCTTTGGTATTGCGGCAAAGATGCCCGCGCCCCGCCCGGCAGTTTCGACAAGTCCCACAAACGATGTGACCTTCGCCAGATACACGTTGGCCGATTTTATATTTTTGGGCAGCCGCGCCGGTATCAACGATTTCGCCAACAAATTCATGCCCAACAACCATGGGAACCGGCACGGTCTTGGAGCTGAACTCATCCCATTTCCAGATATGCACATCTGTGCCACAAATCGCTGACTTTCTAACTTTGATCAGCACATCGGCTGGCCCTGGTTCTGGAACGGGGACATGTTCCATCCAGAGGCCCGGCTCCGGTTTAGCTTTTACAAGGGCTTTCATCTGGTTTTGCATGGCTCAATCCCATAAGTCGGTGCTGAGGTACTTCAGCCCGCTGTCGCACATCACAATGGCCACGGTGCCGCCCTGCTCGACCCCTGTCAGCAGCTGGATCGCTCCTGCCAAATTGGCTCCGGCGGAAAATCCGGCAAAGATGCCCTCATGGTGTGCTAGTAATTGCGCGGCTTCTTTCGCATCGCGTCCAGAAACAGTTACTGTTCCAGCCAAATTTGTATTTTGCAGATGTGTCAGATCAAACATGGAATACCCGCCCCCCTGAATGGGATGATCAGCCTTGTCCGGATCAATGCCATAACATCGCACGCCTTTGGGTGTCAGAAACTGAGCAACACCTGCCAATGTACCACCCGACCCTATGAAGTCACAGAAAGCTGTCACCTCTCCATCTGATTGCGCCCAAATTTCGGGGCCAGTTCCAGTTTTGTGGGCCAATGGGTTTCCTGCATGCTCAAATTGATCAGCGCGGAAAGCGCCGCGTTTTTTGACAATCTCTTGCGCTGCCTCATCAACCAGCGCCAGATCTTCACCCGAAACTTCCCCTTTGCGGCTCCCTCCGGCCTGTGGAACCAAGACAACTTCCGCTCCCAAAGCACGCATCATCCTGGCCCGTTCTTCAGAATTGCCTTCGCTCATCACTGCCACGAATGGATGTTCCAACACAGCGCACATAATCGCCAATCCGGTGCCCATGTTGCCCGAAGTCAATTCGACAACCGTTTGCCCCGGTTTGAGATCACCAGAAGATCGCGCAGCTTCGATTATAGCCCGTGCCACACGGTCTTTCTTGGAAAAGCCAGGCAAAAGATAATCTAGCTTGGCCAGAATACGACCATCAAGCTGCAATTCGTCTCTAATTCGGCTCAACTCGACCAGAGGCGTGTCCCCAATCGCATCAATTATGGAGGGAAGAGGCATCAGGAAATGACCTTTAGTTCACGTCCCACTACGGCGAACGCATCAATCGCATGGTTCAGCATGTCGCGCGTCAATCCAGCACTCATCTGCGTGCGAATGCGGTCCTGATCCTTTGGCACAACAGGAAAGCTGAAAGCCGTTACATAGACGCCCAGTTCATTTAGACGCGCAGCCATATCCTGCGCCAGCTTCGGATCGCGCAACATAACAGGCACAATCGCATGCTCGCCAGGCAATAGCTCGAAGCCCAGCTTAGTCATGCGCATTCGAAAATAGTCTGCGTTTTCCCACAATCGGGTGCGCAGGTCATCACCACGCTGCTCCAGCAGATCAAAAACCTTGAGTGACGCACCTGCGATCACGGGCGCTAGAGTGTTTGAAAACAAGTACGGCCGCGATCTCTGCCTGAGCCAATCGACGACCGTCGCGCTGGCTGCGGTGTACCCTCCTGATGCACCACCCAGCGCCTTGCCAAGCGTGCCAGTCAGGATATCAATCCGCCCCATGACACCGCAATGTTCATGACTGCCGCGACCGGATTTGCCCAGAAACCCTGTCGCGTGGCAATCATCAACCATCACCATGGCATCATACGTCTCGGCCAAATCACAAATCTGATCTAGCTTGGCGATATACCCGTCCATGGAAAACACACCATCGGTGGCAATCAAACGATATCGCGCGACTTGCGCCTCCTGCAAACAGCGTTCCAGATCAGCCATATCTGAATTGGCATAGCGATAGCGATGCCCCTTGCAGAGCCGCACGCCATCAATGATGCTCGCGTGGTTCAAAGCATCCGAAATGATCGCATCTTCCGGACCCAAAAGCGTCTCAAACAAACCGGCATTTGCGTCAAAAGCGGCTGCATAGAGTATAGCGTCTTCCGTACCCAAAAATTTGGCAATGCGCGCTTCCAGCGCTTTATGCTCTTCCTGCGTGCCGCAAATGAACCGCACACTGGCCATACCAAACCCGTAGCGGTCTAACGCCTGATGCGCAGCTTCGATGATTTCTGGATGATCAGCCAGGCCAAGGTAATTGTTGGCACATAGATTCACGACGGATTGACCACTGGCCAGTTCAACCTGACCCGCCTGCTTCGAGGTGATCACACGTTCGGTTTTGTATAGCCCCTCTTCACGCAGGCCATCCAACCGACCATCAAGATCCTGATCAAACCGCTCTGATGCACGCATGTTCTGATCCTTTCATCGTTCCAGAAACACTCCGGGGGTTTGGGGGCTGGTCCCCAATCAATACCATGCCTCGGGAATCTCTGACTTGCGACGGGAAATATAGTCTCGAAGCGCCTCATCCACCGCTTCATCAAGAGGTGGGGCTGCGTAGGCAGTCAACATTGTGGTCCAGCGCTCGTAAGCACGGCGGCGCATGTCCTTTGACCCACCTTCCTCCCAGCTCTCGACATTCTCGCTGTCACTCAACGCAGGTTCATAAAAAGCAGTCGTGTAGTTGCGCATCGTATGACCGCAACCTAGGAAATGGCCTGCCGGAGCCACCTCTTCATAGGCGTCCCGCGCCATTGCCTCGGGGCTCGCGTCCAAACCGCCCAACAGCTTCTGA
>JBCAZO010000063.1:0-9380 GCA_038532975.1 Pseudomonadota bacterium | reverse complement strand
GTCGCGTGACGCCGAAGACGCCTCAAGGTTCAATTCCACAGTATGCGCCCCCATCCGCCGCGCATGCTGGCCATAAGCCGCCGCCGGATAGACCTGCCCCGATGTACCGATTGCCGCGAATACATCCGCTTCAGCCAAAGCCGGATCAATCACGTGCATCGCATAGGGAATTTCGCCAAACCATACCACGTCCGGTCGCGTGGCCGCTTCTCCGCAACGCGGGCAGGGATCCTCAGGCGCCATCGCCAAAGGCGCCTCCCAACGATGCTCACAAGCATTACACAGCGCTTTGGCCAATTCTCCATGCATATGGATCACATTGCGGCTGCCAGCAGCCTCGTGAAGACCATCAACATTCTGCGTGATAACAAGCACTTCGCCATCAATTTCAGCCTCTAGCCGGGCCAAGGCGAAATGCGCCGCATTGGGTTTGGCCTCAGCCGCCTGCGCCCGGCGCGCATTGTAGAAATCGTGCACAAGGCTTGGGTTGCGTGCGAACCCTTCGGGCGTGGCCACATCCTCAATCGCATGTCGCGCCCAAAGCCCGCCTTCATCGCGAAACGTGCCCAGCCCGCTTTCTGCGGAAATCCCAGCACCGGTTAAAACAACAATCTTTTTCATGCCTTAGTTTTGCTCAACTTACGAAGTACCAATGCCCAAATCACACTAGGCTCATTGCACGCAAAAGTCTTTAAGCGTTTGGAAATATTCATTTGTTCAACGACAACAACCCCATTTTCGAGTTCCGCGGCCCCTTTGGCGTTCCTATTCAAATCGGCGCCTCGCTTGTGCTGCTTCTGGGCTTTTATTTCTACACCGGCGGCACTGATGTCACCTGGACAGCGACGTTTATCGCGCTGCTTTTCGTGTCGATCTTCCTGCACGAGCTTGGCCATGCCTGGGGCTGCCTGATCCAGGGTATTCCGGTGCGACGCATCATGCTCTACGGCGGCGGTGGGTTCTGCGAACATGCCCGTTCTGCATCAGCCTATGAGCAAGAGCTTATTGTTGCCATGGGTCCAATTGTGAACATCGTGCTTTGGGCCGTGTTTTCGTTGATCTCCAATGTCATGTGGGACAGTATCTTTGCCCAGGCATCGGCGTATGAAAACCCAGAGATCCTGTTCAACAGCCCACAAGCCACCATTGCCGAAGTTCTTGGGCTTTTTGCCTATATCAACGGATTCCTTGCGATCTTTAACCTAATCCCGGTGCAGCCTCTTGATGGCGGCAAACTCTTTCATCTGGGCCTTCTACGCCTTTTGCGTCAGGACTACGCCATGGTCATCACCGGCGCGGTTGGCCTTGTGTTGTCCGTGATCTGGATTCCCGCCATGCTCATCGCCTTTGGCTTAGGGTGGTGGATTTTGTTTTTCATCCCATCTATTCCTCTGCATTGGTCAATGATGAGACAACGCCTGGCCTGATCCAGGCACGGGCGAAGGACAGTTAGCAAACCAATCCCTTCGCGTTCGACAAACCTCTGCGCAAACCTGCTTCAAAAACTTCAAAAATCTGCTATGTCTGCGCGAAGCTCGGGCAAAAGACCCAGGCACATGTGACAGAGTACGAGCAGTCAAATGAGTTCTCCAAGATGAAGTCCGTCGGCCTTTTAGGCGGCATGGTTCCGCAAAGCACAGTTCTTGTGATTCAAAAGCTTTTGTCCGCCACGCAGGCACAGGGCGGAAGGGATCATATCCCGCTCATCATCAATCACAATCCGCAGCTGCCACCGCGCGCCGTTCTTGTTGATGATGAAGACGACCGCGAACCCATGCCCGCCCTGATGAGCATGGCACAGGACCTAGAGCGCGCCGGTGCACAGGCCCTGGCCATGCCAAATGTCGAGGCGCACCACTATTCCCTGGCCGTCAGCCACGCCACGACCCTGCCGTTTCTTGATATGGTCGAGCTTTCAGCTGCGCATATCAAAGCGAGCGGCGCAAACAAAATTGGCCTTGTGGCGGCACCAGCCTGTCGCACATTCGAAGTCTTTAATGCGATCTTCGATGCCAGGGGGCTGACACCTGTTTGGCTGAAAGACGAGACCGCGATATCCGACCTCATTGCTACCGCCAAAAACGGCACCCAGGGTGCCGAGCTTGAACAAAATCTGCAAGCCATAGCTAACGCCCTTATGGATCATGGTGCCGAACATATCCTCGTCGCCAACGCAGAGCTTTCACCGCTGAGTGAAACACTGCCTAACGAGATACCCGTCACGGACAGCCTAAGCTGCCTGTGCGAAGCGATTGTGGCCTTCGCCAAAAGCTAAATTTGAACGTTACGTGCGCACCTTGGACAGTTCATTGCGCAGCATTTCGGCCTCTTGCCGCGCTTCTCGCAATCCATCCATGGTTGCCGAAAGCTCAGCTTCGGTTTGCGTCAGCTGGTTGGTCAGCTCCGCTTCACGCTGTTGCAGATATGTGATGGCCTGATCGCGGGTTTCCTCAGCATCATGAAGCTCCTGCGACATGCGCTCCAACTCACCTACATCGGATGGCAGCACACGGGTAAACCGATGCACCAGCCAATTCGCGAACCAGCCCATGCAAAACGCCACGAACAGCACGATTGCTGTTGCAATGATGAATTCAGTTCTGTTCATTCCGCAGCGCTTTCCGCTTCTGGTTCCGGTTCTTCGGGGGATGCGGCAGCATCTTCGCCCTGGACCCCGTTTTGAACCTCTTCTTCCATCGCTTCAAGCGTTGTCTGTTCTTCCTGAATGGGTTCGGGCCGGATCACCCGAAACTCGATACGGCGATTGGCCTCGCGTCCTTCTTCAGAATCGTTGTCCGCAATCGGCTTGCTCTCGCCATAACCCTTTGCCGAAATCGACGCGGTCAAAACCTGACGCGACCGTAGCTCGTTGAGGATGGTTTGCGCGCGCGCCTGGCTGAGCTGTTCGTTCATGATCTCGCGGCCCTGGCTGTCAGTGTGACCACCAATTTCCATGCGGATCTCACCACAGGATTTGATGACCTCCGCGATGTCATCCATGATCGCCGCGCCGATGTCGTCAATTGTGGTTTCGCTCGGTGCAAAGGTAATCTTACGTTCGACCTGAATCTGCGCAATCTGCGCTTCGCACTCTTCCGGTGTAGGCAGGCTTGCAATCGGATCAAGCGCTTCCTGATAAGACACATCAATCGTGTATTGCTCGGCATCGCCGAGCTTTTGAGCCAGCATTCCGGTAATCGTCGCCTCGGCATCCTTGTTGCCGGTTTGACCGGTCACATCAATTGTTTCGGGTGTCACAGTGACGGCCCCATTCGACAGATATGCCAGCGCTTCCAAAGCGGTCAGCGTCCGAACCGTCCAATCCCGGGGCAGATTCTCAGCCACCCGCGCGGTGGTGTAGACCGCATCCGACGCAAACCGCGCCTTGGCCAAGCTATCTATGGTTTCACGTGCGCGTTCGCTCTCCACACGCCCTCTGATCTGAACCAGACCTTCAGGAGAAAGGGTCGCAACAAACTCCGAAGCTTGGGCATTTTCAGTCTCTGGAACGGGTAAAACGGCATGTAACGCGAAAACGTCAGGCAACGATGTTTCCAGCCGCCCGACCACTGCATCAAATACTGATTCGGATGTGCCATATGCCGCCACAAGCGACACATCTGCATCGGAGAATGTGATGCTGCCATTGCCGATTTCGCCAAGCGCGTCGATTGCCAACTCTGCTGCATCCGCCCACTTGGGCGATGGAACACCAAGAGCAAGTGTGCATTGAGCTTTGTAGTCGAGGCCGTTGCGCCCTGCTGCACGCAGAATCCGTTCGCGTGCGTTCTCTGTATCGGCGGCACACACATCAAATTTGCCAGTGCCATCTTCTATGGTGTAGCGCAGAGTAAATGGCGTCACGACAGGCCTCGGCGCAGAGATATCGAGCGCCAACCGCACCCCATCTGGCAATCGCCGTGCCAGATCAGTTTCCAGCGTCGTTTTATCTTGTTCACTCTCCGCCATCGCCGTGACTTCGACCCGCGAGGCATCCACTGAAATCTTGGCCCTTTCTAGATCGTCAAGTGACCGCACCGCATAGTCGAGCGCATCCTGCCATGTATCCGGCTCTGGATAATCGGCAGTTTCCAAAAGGTCGGTGATCTCCTGATCCCCGGTGCGCCGCGCCACATCAAGTAGCAGATCGTCACGATCCATCGAAGCCGGGATCAAACCGATCAATGAGATACCGCTGTCATTTCGCAGAATTTCCACTGAAAAGCGCGGTGGTTCGATCCCTGCGGTGTCCTCGACCAGCATCTGATCAATGATACGCGCGGATTCAACGACACTCCCGGCAATCGACAAGGCCCGAAAGCGCGTCGCCTCGGACGGGGCCGTCCCTGCGAGATAGACCTGCAGGCCATCGGCATCGACCTCGGTCCAGACCATACCGTTTTCATCGAGCGTATCGCGCACCGCATTGCGCGAATTCTCTTCGATGGCCGATACCGCAAAACGCGCGGCAAACAGACAGAGAATAAACGCGACAGCAAAAATACCAGCTACCGAAAATACTGAAGACAGGCGCAGATTCACGAAACCACCCTTTTCCTTCCCGCGCCCTATTTAAGCGCCAGTATCCTCAAGTGCAATCAAACGAAGAGCGCGATAGCAAAAAACGGCAAGGGGATCAGACCTGCATCCCGGTTTGACCGAAAGAGCCGAAGCAGCACATCATTGTCATTGGGATCAAACCGCTGCAATTGCCAATGCATATGCCACCCGAATGCCCAGGACCCGCAAAGCGCCAAGAGTAGCGCAATGGGTGAAGCACCGACAACGGCCATGATAACCGCAAAGGCCTGCAATATCACGGCGAGTATAAGAAACCGCAAAAGCCAGGTCGGGGATCGCTCCCCAAATAACCGCGCCGTGGATTTCACCCCGATCAGCGCATCATCCTCGGCATCCTGATGCGCGTAGATCGTGTCGTAAAAGAGTGTCCATGAGATACCGGCCATATATAGGATCACCGCCGGCAATTCGAGCTGACCGCTATGCGCGGTCCAAGCCAGAAGCGCACCCCAGTTGAATGCAATCCCCAGGAACACCTGCGGCCACCAGGTGAATCTCTTGGCAAAAGGATAAACCGCCACGGGCAAGAGCGACAGGACACCCAGCGCAATCGCCGCCACATTGAACGTCAGCAAAATGCAAAAGGCGATCAAGGCCTGCGCCACCAGCCAGGCAAGGGCCTGTTTCACGCTCACCTGTCCCGAAGGAATAGGCCGCGACGCCGTGCGTGCCACGCTGCCATCGATATGACGGTCGGTGATGTCGTTCCATGTACACCCCGCCCCGCGCATCAGAAAGGCACCGATCCCGCAGCCGACAAAAATCCAAAGATCATGCCAGCTCATCCGCCCGTCATGGATCATCGATAAGAGGAGCCCCCACCAGCAGGGCAAGAGCAGCAACCATGTGCCAATCGGTCTGTCCGCCCGGGAAAGCCGCAGGTAAGGCCTTGTCGCAGGCGGTGCCCAACGATCCACCCAGTTGTCCTTGACAGCATCCGCAACCTGGCCTGTGGCCTCTGGTGTCTGGTTCTCACCGGTCATATGTTGGCCCCATGCGCAATGCCAAGATCAGACTGTATGTAGATCACCCTTTGGGGCAAGGGCAATCCGTTCCGTTGGGACGCGATCAGGCGCACTACCTCTTTAGTGTCATGCGGCTGGGTCTTGGCGACGTGGTACTGGTGTTTGACGGCCATTCCGGGGAATGGCGCGCGACTGTGGCCGAGGCAGGCAAAAAGCGCGGTATTCTAACGGTCGAAGAACAAACCCGCCCACAACAAAACCCACCCGATCTGTGGCTACTGTTTGCCCCAATCAAAAAAGCCCGCACCGATTTTATCGTCGAAAAAGCCGCTGAGATGGGGGCGGAGCGCATCTGTCCTGTGCAAACCGAATTCACCAATTCCGAGCGCATCCGACAGGACCGCCTTCAGGCCCACGCAGTCGAGGCCGCGGAACAATGCGGTGGCACCTTTGTGCCAGAGGTTTCCGAGCTTAAAAAACTCGACACTTTGCTCAGCACCTGGCCCCAAGACCGCCAGATCCTCTTTTGCGACGAAACTCTCACAGGTCCGTCTTCAACCCTTACAGGTTTGGTCAATGGCGAGAAGAGCGGTCCTTGGGCCATCCTCATCGGCCCTGAGGGTGGCTTTTCCGATACCGAACGCCAACGCCTCGCCGCACTGCCCCAAGCCCACGCCATCAGCCTCGGCCCCCGCATCCTGCGCGCCGACACCGCCGCAGTGGCCGCGCTCACGCTTTGGCAACAGATGTTGGGAGACTGGCGATGAGCTTCATCCGCCCAGAAGCAGCCGCCAACCTGTTCCGCTGGCGCGAAGCACTGATTGGCCTTGCTGTGCTGGTCCTTGGGGCTTGGTGGGCGTTAGCCTTGAACGGCATTCTGTCTTGGGTTGGTATGGCCCTTTGCATCGCCGGGATCATCCTGGCCATCACCGGCTTGCAGCGCGGTCGCTTCCGGACCAACACCGACGGCCCCGGCATTGTGCAAATCGACGAAGGCCGTATCACGTATTTTGGCCCTCTCACCGGCGGCAGCATTGACCTCTCCGAGATGACCGAACTCGCGCTCGACCCCACGGGGCAACCCGCCCATTGGCGTCTCTCCCAACCCGGTCAGCCACAGCTTTTCATACCCGTGTCCGCCACTGGCAATGACACGCTGTTTGACGCCTTCTCATCCCTTCCGGGCCTGCGTAGTGAAACTTTGGTCGCCGCCGCGAACAACAAGTTGACCCATCCTACGCGCATCTGGGTGCGACATGAAACGCTGACCAAGCTCAAGGACTGAAGAGCACAAACTCTTCCCAAAGCTTAGCCTTTTTGCTTGGCTAAATACCTGTGTTTCAATGAAACAGGGATTATTTCTTAGCCTTCTGCCGTTCTTCCCGCGCTTTTGCACGGGCCGCTTTGCGTCGCTCTTCCAGCTCTCTTTTTTTCTTAGGGCTCAGCCGGTCTTCGGGATCAGGTCCACCTCGCGCCAAAGCTGGCTGGCTCAGCGCAACTGCCGCGCCCGCCACAAGGCCAAAAGAGAAAAACCCACGTCTTGACATCGTTTTAGACATTTCAAACTCCTGTGATTGATCTTTTTAAAGATTGAAAGAAATGTCGGCACGCATGCCCGCAAGTTCCATATTTCTCACGTCGTGCTGCGATCTTGTTGATCGCCCGTGAACATACAGCCGGACAAAGCGGGGCGCATTGACACTCCCAGCAATCCGCGCCACTTCTGGCCCCCAAAAGTTGCGCCAAGCCAGGAGGCTTTCAGATGTCTATCCCCCAATCCGGCGGCGGCCCGATTGAAAGCCATTCCCAACTGGCGGAATACCTCGAAAGCGGATGCAAACCGCGAGAGCACTGGCGCATCGGCACCGAGCACGAGAAATTTGGCTACTGCAAAGACACCCTCAAGCCCATCCCCTATGCCGGAGAGCGCAGTGTTCTGGCGGTACTAGAAGGTTTACGAGACGGCCACGGCTGGGCCCCTCTGGAAGAGGGTGGCAACCTGATTGGACTGACCAAGGATGGCGCCAATGTGTCTCTCGAACCCGGCGGGCAGCTTGAACTGAGCGGCGCGCCTCTGGAAAACATCCACCAGACCTGTGACGAGGTGAACCAGCATCTGGCCGACGTGAAAGACATCGCCGACAAGGTTGGCGTCGGGTTTATCGGTCTTGGTGCCGCACCCCTCTGGTCGCATGACGACATGCCGATGATGCCCAAAGGGCGCTACAAGCTGATGAAATCCTACATGGATAAGGTCGGAACCATGGGCAAATCCATGATGTTCCGCACTTGTACTGTGCAGGTGAACCTCGATTTCGCCTCCGAAGCCGACATGGTGCAAAAGCTGCGCGTGGCACTGGCTTTGCAACCCGTCGCAACAGCTCTGTTTGCAAATTCCCCCTTCTTTGATGGCAAACCCAATGGACACAAGTCCTGGCGCGCCCGCGTCTGGCGTGATCTTGACGCGGATCGTACCGGCATGTTGCCATTTGTGTTTGAAGACGGCTTTGGGTTCGAGGCCTGGGCGGATTATGCGCTCGATGTGCCAATGTATTTTGTGTATCGCGATGGCGAATATATCGACGCGCTCGGCCAATCCTTCCGCGATTTCCTCAAGGGCGAGCTACCTGCTCTGCCCGGCGAAACACCAACGCTTAGCGACTGGGCCGATCACCTGACCACAATCTTTCCCGAAGCGCGCATCAAGAAATTCATGGAAATGCGGGGCGCGGACGGCGGCCCGTGGCGCAGGCTCTGCGCGCTTCCTGCCTTCTGGGTTGGCCTGATGTATGATCAGACGGCTCTGGATGGTGCTTGGGATTTGGTCAAGGGCTGGGATGCCGAAACCCGCGAGGCCTTGCGCGTCGCAGCCAGCGAACAGGCGCTTGATGCACAAGTCGGCAACATAAATTTGCGGGATCTGGCAAGAGAGGTGCTTGACCTTTCAGAAGCGGGCCTCAAAGCCCGTGCCATCCCTGGAGCAGGCGGGCTTGTGCCCAACGAGACCCATTTCCTCAACGCCCTGCGCGAAAGCGTCGAAACAGGCCAAGTGCCTGCCGATGAGCTATTGGCTAAGTACCATGGCGACTGGGAGGGCGACTTGACGAAGATTTACGGCGAATTCAGCTACTAGTATTTTGTATATTCCCGCCATCCTACATTCGACCCGACACCTTTAGCTCCAACACAAAATCCACGACCTTCTGTTCTGGCATTTCGCACGGCTTTAACAGCGCTCCGGATGCCAAGCGATAAAGGTTGAGACTGATGTAATCCGACCCGCCCAGTTCTTCGGCGACCAGTTTTTGAACGGCACCTGAGACCTGCCGTACAACCACATATCGCCGCCCTTGAGACTGCCCTGTGAAAGCCCCTTCTGGCAAGGCATCAAACGCGTCCAAAAACGCCTGCATCAGCTTGCGCCAATCTTCGGCTCCGTGCCTTTGCGTATGCGCAGGATGTTCTGCCAGTGTCGCGCAAAAATCAGCAGCGTGAGCGCCAAGCCGAGGAAAAGCATGTCCTTATATCCCAGAAAAACAATCCAGATCGTCGACAGGGCGGCCGCATAAATCGCCGCCAAAGAGGATATCCGCGCCGCAACCGCTGCGAACAACCATGTCAGGCAGCACGCGATCCCAACAGGCCACGCCAGCGCCAGCATGAGCCCTAAGAAAGTCGCCACGCCTTTGCCCCCACGAAACTTCAGCCAGATCGGAAAGCAATGGCCTAGAAACGCCATCAACGCGGCAACTTGCGCCGCATCTTCACCCGCCAGCACCCGTGCCAGCAGCACCGCAAACGCACCCTTTGCCCCGTCCAAAAGGACTGTCAAAC
>JBCAZO010000062.1:0-9450 GCA_038532975.1 Pseudomonadota bacterium | reverse complement strand
TGCGGTAATGTGCGCCGGGGTCGGACATGTCGGCGATGACATTGCCGCAGTCGACCACCTTGGCCCCGGTATCGCCAAGAAGCGTGCCGTCAAAATCGAAATTGTAGCTGTTCAACATGTAGTCCGGTCGCAACGTCGCCTGCCGGACAGCATCCGGCGCGCGGCTTTGATCATTGGCCAGCTCGTCGGGGCCGTAAGGTTTGCCATATGGGATTCCAAGGATCGCGATATCGGCGTCGAGCGCCTCAAGGTCATCGACAAAAGGGAACCCAAGGAACGTATTGGGAACGCTGTCTGGCTTGCTGACGAGTTTGCTCATGAGGGACCTCCGGCGCTGATTGCCCGTTCAGTTTAGGCCGCGCTTTGCAATGTGGCCAGAGGAGGGGATTTCGCCAGTTCCGGACGGCGCAGTGCAAGCGTGCGTCGGGCCTCATCCGTGCGGTTCAGGCGCATGAGGACATTGACATATGTCAGCTCCAGAAGATCCCGCTGCGCGCGGCTTCCGCCCAGACGCTCATGCGTAGCCATAACAGGTGTGAGGTGATCCAGTGCGTCAGGCCAATTCTCATGTGCAATCGCGTTGAACGCGCGGGCCAGCGGCCGCACCAGATCTCCGGCAAAGCCTTTGGCGGTGTCGGAGATATAGGCGAGCCGCTCGCCTTCACCGGCCATGGCGTGGCTGAGCGCGGCGTGCAGATCGGCAAAGCTTTGACCTGTTTCTGGAAAGAACTGCACTGCGTAGTCGCTCAGCATGCGCCAACGCGACTGGTCGACTTTCATTCCGGCCAGATCAGCGCGGTGATAAATCGCGGCGGTGTCGGTGAGCACATTGATTGGCAGGCCCTTGGCCCCGCCGGGCGCGACGGCACTGTCAACGATATCCCAAAGCTCTGCCTCGTCGCCATCCGCCAGCGCCAGAAGCGCCTGATGCCAGCTCAGATGACTGTGCAAGATGGAGCGATTGTCATAGCTTGGCATCCATTCGGCCAGATAGGCGCGGCTGGTTTTGATATCACCGGCCTCATATTGCGCATGCGATTTGAAGTGAGAGCCTTGCGCATTGCGTGGCTCTATTGCCAGGGATTTCTCCATCAGTGAGATGGACGCATCGGTCTGTCCGGTTTCACACAGCGACAGCGCGTGCATCGACATCATCCACCAGTCTTCGCCGTAATGCGGCAAGAGCGCGTGGGTATAAGCCAAAAGGGCGGCTTCGCGGCCCACCTCACCGGAAAAGCCGATGAGGCCGAAGACATTGGTGCAAAGTTGCGCAATCAGCGTGTCGCGTGGGTAGGTGCGCACATGCTCTTCAACCATGCGGCGCGTCTCAACAGGTTTGCCTGCCAGCAGCGTGGCCATCGCGGCGAGATGGGCCTCTTCGCGCTTTGACACGCCGCTTGTCAGACTTTGGGCTGCGGCAATGGTGGCCTTTGCCTCGTCCATACGCGCTGCCATCATCTGTGCCCGTGCCAGCGCTGCATGGCCCAAGGCAAACCCCGGGTCTGCCTCAACGGCCTCAGAGAAAGCCTCGACCGCGCCGTAGTTGCCGCTCAGGAAAAGCTGAATGCCTTTGTCATAGGCATCGCGCGCGGCATCGGATGAGGTCGTGATGGTGTTGCCGTAGCAGTCTTTCCGCATCAAAGAGACACCCCAGTGCCCTGCAATACGCCATGCTCCAAAGCATAGCGCGTCAGACCGGCCGTCGAGGAAATGCCAAGCTTGCGCTTGATATTTTTGCGGTGGGTTTCGACCGTGCGTACTGAGATATCTAATTCCAGAGCAACTTCCTTGTTCGACTTACCCTGGGCCAGCTGCAGCAGGATCGTCTGTTCGCGATTGGTCAATTGCTCACGCGCGACTGATCCGTCAGGGTTAAGCGCCCCTTCGGCTCCGGTGCAGAGATACCGCTCACCGCGCATGACCGTGTCGATGGCCTGTTTGATCTCTTCGGTCGGCACATCCTTGAGTACATAGCCCATGGCCCCGTGGCTCAGCGCAGAGGAGATGTATTCTGGACTGTCATGCATGCTCAGGATGAGGATGCGCGTGTCAGGGCGGCGTTCGAGCAATATCTCCGTTGTGCTCAGCCCACCGATCCCCGGCATGTTGAGGTCAAGCAGGATGACATCGGGCTGTAATTGCTCGCTTTGGTCAATGATATCCTGACCGGTCGAGAGGGTCGCGATCACCTCGATATCGTCATAGCTTTCAAGGATGGCCTGAATGCCCTCAGCGACCATGGGGTGGTCATCGACAATGGCAATGCGGATCGGGGCAGGGTGGGTCATGCGCTGGCCTTTGTCTCAGATTCGGTGCCTTCCTGTGGCGGGAGCAGGTGCGAGAGCGGCACGGTGGCCTCAATGACAGTGCCGGTCTTGCTCGACAAGACGCGCAGGGTGCCGTCGAGCTGTTCGATGCGCTCCTGCATATTCCGAAGGCCCAATCCGCTTGATGGCGTGGCGTTGGCTTGTGAGTGATCCAACCCGTGACCATCATCGGCGATGCGCAATGTGGCCCCCTTGGCATGACCGCGCACGTCAACGGTGACGCGTCCTGCGCCAGCATGGCGTTCGACATTTGTCAGCGCCTCCTGCGCAACGCGGTAGAGCGCGGTTTTGGCGTCTTTGTCGAGACGGTTGCGGAAGGGGACGGTTTTAAACTCTGTTTTCAGCCCGGTGCGCGATCCAAAATCTTCGACCAGGGATTTCAGCGCCGGGCCAAGGCCCAGGTCATCCAGCACGCCGGGACGCAGATCGCGGCTGATGCGGCGCACTTCCTGAATGGCCCCTGAGAGGTTTTCGATGCCTTTATCAAGCGTCTCGGTGGCCCGGTCGTCACCCGATGCAAAGCGGCGGCGCGCACTGTCGAGCGCATAACGCACGCCAACCAAAATCTGACTGATCCCGTCATGCAATTCACGTGCCACGCGACTGCGTTCTTCTTCTTGCGCGTCAAACACCCGTTGGGTCAGCTTCTTGAGTTTGGCGTCGGCCAGGCGGCGCTCGCGGATGTTAATGAACATACCCGACGCGAAGACGACCAGAAGCGCCGCAAGCGTCAAAGCGCCGATGTAAAGGAACGTCTTTCGAATGCGGGTTTCCACATCCGCCTTGGCGGCATTGACCGTGGCGGTGACATCGTCAATGAACACGCCCGTGCCAATCGCCCAGCGCCAGTCCTGCAACCCGATGGTGTATGTCACCATCTGCGCCTTTTCGCCGGTCGAGGGCTTGGTCCATTCATAGCTGTGATACCCGCCGCCTGAGCGTGCCAGGCGAATAAGCTCGTCGGTGATGGCGGTGCCAAATGCATCTTCTAACCCGGTCCAGTTGCGGCCGATCAACTCGGTCCGCCGGGGGCTAACCAGATTGTTGCCTTCATAATCGTAAACGAAGAAATACCCGTCCTGGCCGTACACCATACCCGCCAGGATTTGCGTCACCGCAAGCTTGGCCTCGTCATCATCGGGCGCGGCGCGACCGTAGATGTTGATTATCGCGGTGCGTGCGATGGAGAGGTAGTTCTTCAACTCGTCGCGTTTGGCGGTGATGAGCTGCTGTTCCAGATTGCGGATTTCGCGCTCGGCCAGCTGCCGCGATTGCAAGGTCACAAGAACCGAAATCGTCACTGCCGCAAAGATCAGCGGCAGCGTGGCTGTCAGAAAAAGCTTCTGACCATAGTTCAGATGAATGCGAAAACGCTCCGATCCCATACCGAATCGTTAAATCGAATCGGGTGCTTTGCCCAGTAAATTTGCTGAAAAACAGGGCAAGAGCGCCTGCGAAAACGTTGAAAACGGGCAGAATGTTAATCGCGCTACGTAATAGTCGGTATTCCAATAAGCCGAATCGCGCGCTAGGGTCCGCCCACTTGCAACGATCCGCGCCGGGACCTCGACGTCTCTGGCGCATTCATTGACTTGGGAGGATATACCATATGGATCGTCGTTCATTTCTGAAGAATACCGCTCTGGGTGGCTCGGCCGCCGCCGCGACATCGCTGGCAGCACCGGCATACGCACAGGGCAACCGCACCCTGACCATGGTGACCAGCTGGGGCCGTGGTTTGGCGGGCGTGTTTGACGCCGCACAAAAATGTGCCGACAACATCAACGCCATCACTGATGGCTCGCTGACCATCGACGTGAAAGCAGCGGGCGAGCTTGTGGGCGCGTTTGAGGTGTTTGACGCCGTGACCGCCGGTCAGGCCGACATGTATCACGCCGCTGACTACTACTTCGTTAGCCAGCATCCTGGTTTCGCCTTCTTCACCGGTGTGCCGTTTGGCATGACTGCGACCGAGCTGAACAACTGGTACTACCACGGCAATGGCCAGGCGATGCATGACAAGCTGGGCGAGATCTTTGGCCTGAAATCCTTCCTGGCTGGCAATACCGGCACGCAGGCGGGCGGCTGGTTCGCCAAGGAAATCAAGGGCCCCGAAGACTTCAACGGCCTGAAATTCCGTATGCCTGGTCTGGGCGGCAAGGCTCTGGGTTACATGGGCGCCTCGGTGCAGAACCTGCCCGGCGCGGAAGTGTATCAGGCGCTGGCCTCTGGTGCGATTGACGGCACCGAGTGGATCGGCCCCTGGGCGGACGAGAAAGCCGGCTTCCAGGAAATCACCAAGTTCTACTACACCGCCGGTTTCCACGAGCCAGCCGCGGGTCTGACGCTTGCGACCAACCGCGAAGTGTTTGAAAGCCTGTCGCCATCCCATCAGGCCGCCATCGAGATTGCTTCGGGCCATGCCAATGTCTGGAACCTCAGCCAGTTCCTGATGAACAACGGTGCCGCGCTTGAGCGCCTGAAAGCCGGTGGCGTTAACGTGCTGGAGTTCCCCGACAGCGTCTGGGATGCCATGGGCACCGCTTCGCAACAGGTCTATGACGAGTTCATGGGCGATGAGTTGTTCAAGGAAATCTTCGATGACTTCCGCGAGTCGATGAAAGCATCGTCGGGCTGGCTCACACAGTCGATCAGCGCCTACCGCAACCAGCGGGACCGCGTTCTGGGCTAGGCGTCACAGGAAGAAATCCGGACGGGCCCTTTGCCGGGCCCGTTCTGCACACACTTTCAACACGTAAAGCAGTACTATTCACAGCGCAATGAAGACTGTATTTTGTTGAAAGTCTCAAAAGTCTAGCTAGGGGTTGGGGGCTATGGCGCGAAGGGTAAGCTACGAGGGTATTCAAGAGCTTCAGGAAGGTAGTTGGTTAGGCTGGTTTGTTGGGAGTATCCTCGAAGTCCCATTTCACCTCTTTTATATGATTACCGGCGCAGCAAGTGGGCTGCGTTGGGTTTTTGGTACCGAAACAGTTGAAGACAAAGAAGCTTTGATGCGCTTTGTCTACTACGGGGGGTCTTCGGAGTTTTTCTTTCTCGTTTTTGTTTTGTTTTTCGGCCTGACTGTTTGGGGTATCCGAAACAATGCAATCATGTGGGCCAGCGTCCGCGTCATGGAGGGCTTTGCCAACATAGTCGGGCGTTTCTTTGCCTGGGCCGGCCTGATCATGGTGCTCCAGCAGATTGTCATCGTGTTCATTCAGCGGATTTTCGTACGCCCCGACATTTCGTTCGGCTTCGGCATCGAGCTTGCCTTTGACATCAGCTGGTGGGCCGAAATGCTCAAGCTGCACAACGCCATGGTCGTGGCGCTCTGCTGTACCTACACATTCGTGCAGGGCGGGCATGTGCGCGTTGACCTGTTTTACGCCGGGGTGAAATTCCGCACCAAAAAGATCATCGACATGCTGGGAAGCATCATCTTCATGCTGCCTACCGCCGTGCTGGTCTGGATGTATGGCTGGTACTTCATGTGGCGGCATCTGATCACGCCGAAACCGTCAGCCTCTGACACACTCGATCGCCTGCTTCTGAAGGCAAAGGCGGTGCGCTGGAACGTGGAAACCATCGGCTTTAGCCCCAATGGCTTCAATGCCTATTTCCTCTTCAAGATCCTGATGGTGGCCTTTGCCAGCATGGTCTTTATCCACGCCATCGCGTTTTTCTACCGCTCGTACCTGGAATGGAAAGAAGGCGAGGAAAGCGAAGGAAAATACCTCGACAAGGACAGCCTTGGGGACGGTGAAGAAGCCTATGAGGGGACGCACTAATGGAACGTTTTCAGCAAAAGTGGGAACCGGTTTTGCGGTTCGAAAACGTGACAACGTTCCTGCAACGTTTTCAGCAAAAGTGGGAACCGGTTTTGCGGTTCGAAAACGTGACGGTGGAGACCTAAGATGCTGTTTGGACTTGATGGCGTCGAGATCGGCCTGATCATCGTTTTCCTTTGCCTGTTTGGTGGTATTCTCTCGGGCTTCCCTGTGGCGTTCGCAATCGGCGGGGCCGGGGTGATTTCCTTTGGCATCATCGCTGCACTGGATAGCGCCGGGTTGCTTATACACCAGGCGATAGACACCGGATCCGAGGCGTATAGGGCACTCTTATCTGAAGGGTTGAAGGCCGAAACCATATCCGTTTTCACCCATCCCGATCTGCCGCGCATAGGCACGCCTGTTTTCCCGCAAGGCTGGGAAGTGGCGCTTGACCGTAACGTGAGCTTTGTTGTCAACCGCATGAACGAACGCGTTTTTGCGGGGCAATCCATCGAGACGTTGCTGGCGGTTCTGATGTTCGTTTTGATGGGCATCACGCTGGAACGCTCGAAAATTGCCAACGACCTGCTGACCACCATGGCGCGCGTCTTTGGCCCGCTGCCTGGCGGTCTGGCGGTATCGGTCGTTGTCGTGGGTGCTTTCCTTGCCGCCTCGACCGGCATCGTGGGCGCCACTGTTGTGACCATGGGTCTGCTGAGCCTGCCGACCATGTTGCGCAACAATTACAGCCCCGAGATCGCCACAGGCGTGATCGCAGCGTCAGGCACGCTTGGCCAGATCATTCCGCCCTCGATCGTGATCGTTCTTTTGGGCACTTTGGCGGGGGATCTCTATTCCGTGGCGCAGGAAAACCGCGCCCAAGAGGCCGGGTGTACCGATGCGCTGACCTATCTCGGCGAACCGGCTGTGGTCTCTGTCGGCACGCTGTTCCAGGCGGCGCTGTTGCCCGGCATCCTTCTGGCCTTGCTCTATGCGCTCTATGCCTTTGGCTATGCTTTGGTAAACCCAAGCCGCGCACCGGCAGTGGAAATGGGCAGCACAAACTCCGAGCCGATCACGCGCTCTGAGAGCTTCACGTGGTTCCTGGGCATTCCTGTTGCGTTGATTGCGGGTGTGATTCTCCTGGGTCAGATCAATATTGTCGGATCGCAGGATCTGACCGTGGATAGCTTTAGTGCGCAGGGTCAATCGGCCAGTCTGCGCACCAATGTCAGCCCCGAGTGTCAGGCGTCTATGATCGAATTGCACGGTCAGGCGGCATGGGATGCGGCGGTGGCCGAGCAGGAAGAGATAAACGCAGCAGGTGGCGTTCAGCAAAGCGTTGAGTTGACAGACGAAGAACTGGTCGCGGCACTGGCTGAGAAAATCGAGAATGCCGCGCCCATTGGCACCGGCGTCGCGATTTCGTTCCTGCTCTTTGCGCTGATCCTGACGCTGGCACGCGGCATCAAGCCTTCCGCGTCCTCTGCGCCACTGCTTGTCGGGGCTTTGGGTGTCGTTCTCGCGCTTCTGGTCGACATTCTGCTGATCAAACCGCAAACCAGCTCTGGCGCAGCGTTCCTGCTTCTGGCCATCCCTGCCGCGCTGGCGCTCTACGGCTGTGCGCATGGGGCTGGGCGGCTGGCGCAGAATGAGCTTATTCGCGTGGTCTTCCCGCCGCTTGTCCTTATCGTTGCTGTGCTGGGCTCGATCCTTGGCGGGATCACCAACCCGACACCTGCCGCCGCGCTCGGGGCTGGCGGGGCGATTATGCTGGCGGCGTACCGGAAGCTGAAGGATCAGGAACGGTCAGGCAAGATCATCATCTTTGCCACCTTCGCCATCATCATTGCCATCCTGATCGGCATCAATTTTGACCTTCGGATCAATGTGGCCAGCGTCAGCTTTGAAACCTGGGTGGCTTTCTTCTTTGCCAAGGCGGCGTATCTTTATGCGCTCTTTGGTCTGCTCTTTGCCTGCTGGGTGCTGTTTGCGGGTGGTGTGCTGACCCCTGTGGTGAGAGAGACGGCCAAAGTCACGAGTATGGTCTTTACCATTCTCATCGGCTCGCAGCTTCTCAATCTCGTGGTGATTTCATTCGGGGGTGAACACTACATCCAACAGTTCCTGAAGAGCTTTGACAACGAGTTCAAAGTCTTCCTGATCGTGATGCTGGTGCTCTTTATCCTTGGCTTCGTGCTCGACTTTCTGGAAATCATTTACATTGTGATCCCGATTGTCGGGCCCGTGATCTATGGCGGCACGTTCGATCCCAAATGGGTCACGATTATGATCGCGGTGAACCTGCAGACCTCGTTCCTGACGCCGCCGTTCGGATTTGCGCTCTTCTACTTGCGAGGGGTGGCACCCAAGGAAGTCACGACCGGGCATATCTATCGCGGTGTGGCGCCCTTCGTGCTGATCCAGGTGGTTGGTCTGGCGATCTTGTGGTTCTTCCCCGACATCGTGACGATCCTGCCGGACCTGATCGGGCGGTAACGCTCGCCAAGAATAGAGAAAGGCCGCCCCTCAGGACGGCCTTTTCACTTCTGCATGACGCGTATTATTCGTGCCGTGTCCTCAACGGTCGGCTGTCGGGCAGGGAGATATTCGCCACCTGCTCGGCGATGGGATCGTTCGACAGAGGGTGGCGTTTGGAATCGTAGTCCTTCGGATCACGCATTTTCTGCCAGGCGCCGCCGGAATAGACTTCCAGCCCGGAAAATCCGGCCTTGTAGCCCATCTTGTCACTGCCCGGCACCCAATAGCCCAGGTAGACGTATGGCAGGTCCGCTTCCTGAGCGATGCGGATATGATCAAGGATGATGTAGGTGCCAAGCGACAGGCCGGGGCGATCAGTTTCAAAAAACGAATAGACCATGCTGACCCCGTCATCAAAGACGTCTGTCAGGCACACCGCCACAAGCTCACCGGTGTCCGGCTCTATATACTCCACCACCCGCGTGCGGATGGGCGTTTCCTCGATCATGGCGGCGAATTCAAAGCTGTCCATATCGGCCATGCCGCCCGTGGCATGGCGATCCTCAAGGTAGCGGCGAAAGAGCGCGTATTGCTCTTCTGTGGCCCAGGGCGAGGTGGCCCGGCGTTCCAGATGACCTGCGCGTTTCAGTGTGCGGCGCTGGCTTCGTGAAGGGGTGTGCTCGGCCACATTGATCCGCGCAGATAAACAGGCCGCGCAATCGGCGCATGAGGGGCGGTAGAGCACATTCTGCGACCGGCGAAACCCTTGTTTTGAAAGGGAGTCATTCAGTCTTTGCGCGCCGTCTCCCTGCAGTGCCGTGAACAGCTTTCGCTCCATCCTGCCTTCAAGATAGGGACAGGGCTGCGGAGCC
>JBCAZO010000061.1:0-9516 GCA_038532975.1 Pseudomonadota bacterium | reverse complement strand
CAGCACAACATTGAAATGTTCCTAGTGCCAGCTGTTTTCGAAAGCGAACAAGAGCTGGCACTAGGAACATTTCAATGTTGTGCTGCGCGTAAACCGGGCGCAACAGCTCTACTGCCTTCAAGGCTGTGATCCGTCCGAACCGGTCTTCTGGTGATCTGGGGTGCACCTGTGATAGCGCGTCTAGGTCCACAATGGCGTGGCGCAAGTTGCGCTGAGACAGCATCTGGGCCAGCACAGAAGCGAGTGTGGATTTTCCAACGCCACATGGCCCGTTGATACATATGACGCGAGCAGACATGCTTTGCTAGCCCACACGCCAGTGCAGCGGCATTTGTGGGTCGAAGAGTGTGATGGGGCCGTCTTCGGTGTCGATCTTTTGCGGATAGCTGACAGGCGCGCCTTTGGTGAGCGTGATAGTCCCGGTGTTAACAGGCAGGCCGTAGAAGGCAGGGCCGTGTTCCGAGGCAAATCCGGCCAGGTTGCCCAGCGCGCCTTCCTGCTCGAACACTTCCGCGAGGATCGACAGCGTATTGGTCGCCGTGAAACACCCCGCGCAGCCACAGGCGCTTTCTTTGTTCGGGTCGGTATGAGGCGCGCTGTCCGTGCCGAGGAAAAAGCGCGTATCACCTGAGGTCGCCGCGGCGCGCAGGGCAAGGCGATGCTCCTCGCGTTTGGCCACGGGCAGGCAGTAGTAATGCGGCCGGATGCCGCCCACCAGGATGTGGTTGCGGTTGATCACCAGATGATGCGTGGTGATCGTGGCACCAAGGCCCTGGTCATGCGCCTTGACATAATCCACGCCGTCCCGTGTCGTGATATGTTCCATGACCACGCGCAGGCCCGGCGTGGCGCGGCGCAGCGGATCAAGCACCCGGTCGATGAATACAGCCTCGCGGTCGAAAATGTCGATCTCGGCGTCGGTCACTTCCCCATGCACGCAAAGCGGCAGGCCGATTTCGGCCATTTTGTCCAATACCCCCCGAACCTTATCGAAATTTCGCACGCCAGAGGTAGAGTTGGTGGTGGCCCCAGCCGGATAGAGCTTCACCGCCTTGATCAGGCCACTCGCATGCGCGGCGGCGACATCGCTGGGGTCGGTGTCCTCGGTGAGGTAAAGAGTCATCAGAGGCTCGAACTCCATACCTTCCGGGAGCGCCGACAGGATGCGATCCCGATAGGCGGCAGCGTCCTTGCCTGTCACCACGGGCGGCACCAGGTTGGGCATGATGATCGCACGGCCAAAATGCCGGGCGGTTTCGGGCAGCACGGCGCGCAGCACAGCGCCATCGCGCAGGTGCAAATGCCAGTCATCGGGGCGGGGAAGGGTCAGGCTCTGGCTCATGTCCTGTGGCTTACACAATCGAAGCCGCAACCGCCAGAGAGCTTAGAGAAATTCGCGCTCCGGCATCAAAACGCCCTGTTCTTCGGCACGCTCAAAGGCGTTGCGCACGGCCTTGCGAAAACGTGGTCCGGGAGTGCTGCGCATCACGTGCTGCGCCAGTTGCGCAGTGAGGTACAACCGGCCGTCGTCTTCCAGACGCGAGAGCGCCCCTTTGAGATAATGAATGTCATCGCGCCGCGCTCGGAAGAGGCGCGCGAGGCTCAGCACGTCAAGCTTGTCGGCGCTCATCTGGGCCAGCAGGCGCAACAGAACCTTCATGCGAATGAGGCCCTGATCAAGCTTGGGTCCCATAAACCGCATCCGAAACCGGGTAATGTTCGAGCGGTTGAAAAGGGCCGCGTGCATGGCGTCTTCCTCGATCTCGGGATCATAAAGAATGAACGCCTTGTCGGCGGCATCAAGCATATCGGGCGCATAGCCGTAGCGCGTGGTGAAATCCAGCCGCCGCATGCGGCGGAACCGGTCATCCCATTCGGCAAGCCGCGGATCAAGCGTGGCCTGCGGCTGAATGGCCAGCACCCGCGCGCCGGGCGCCGCAACGGAATAGGCCGCAGCGGCATAGCCGCAGGGCCCTGCGCCAAAGAAAATGACCTGATCGAATTCCTCAAAGAACCCATCGTCGATCAACTCGTCGAAAAAGCCATAGACACGGCCTTCGCGGAACCAGCTACGCCCCTTGCAGGTCATGCACAGATGCGACCAGCCAAGCGCCTTGGCCATTTGCCAGCCGATAGGCTGCGCATCGGTCGAGGTTGCGCTCATCGCGTCAAACGCCTCGAAACTGACCAAAAGAATGGGTCTGCCCGAGATATAGACCGCGCCATGTGTGCTGCCGAGGGATTTTGCATAGCCACCCGGCGGCATGGCCGTGGCCAGCCGTTCCAGCCATTCTTCCCAGCTGAGCCCGGACAAAGAGATGTCCAGCACAGAAGGATAGTCGGAACTCATGCTCGATCCTCAAACTTCACAGGGCCGCTTTGCGCGGGTTTGTGGGCAGAACGCTAGGCATCAATCTGGGCGAAATCATGAAAATTGAAGGGTTTCTGCGGGTCAGTGAGTCTTGTGGCAATGGCGCTGGCCTTGACCTTGGAAGGCGGACATGCAGTTCTCTGGGCAGGAAGGAGCGCCCATGACCGCACTGAAGACGATAGACGATGTAGATCGGCTTTTGGCCGGGCAGAACTATGTCTGTGACCGGGCTTTGAGCACTGTTGTGTTTCTGGCGTTGCGGCTGGGGCGGCCAATTTTCCTCGAAGGCGAGGCCGGGGTGGGCAAGACCGAGATCGCCAAAGCGCTTGCTGCGGGCCTCGGGCGGCGGCTTATCCGGCTGCAATGTTATGAGGGGCTGGATGCGTCTTCGGCAGTTTACGAATGGAATTTCGCCGAACAGATGATCGCTATCCGGGCGGCGGAAGCTTCGGGCGGGGTGGACCGCGAGAGCCTGAAAGATGAGCTTTTCACCGAAGAATTCCTGATCGAACGCCCTCTCTTGCAGGCGATGCGACCTCAGGCGGGCGGCGCGCCGGTGCTGCTGATTGATGAACTGGACCGCACCGATGAGCCGTTCGAGGCGTTCCTGCTCGAAGCGCTGAGCGATTTTCAGGTGACGATCCCAGAGCTTGGCACGATCAAAGCGCCTGAGCCGCCCATCGTCGTGCTGACGTCTAACCGCACGCGTGAGGTGCATGACGCGCTGAAGCGGCGCTGTCTCTATCATTGGGTCGATTACCCCACATTCGAGCGTGAAATAGACATTCTGCACGCCCGCGCGCCCGAAGCGGCCGAAAACCTGAGTCGCGAGGTGGTGGCCTTCGTGCAGCAGTTGCGCACCGAGGATCTCTTCAAGAAACCCGGCGTGGCCGAAACCATCGACTGGGCCAAATGCCTGCTGGCTTTGGACGTGATCAGCCTCAGCCCCGAAGTCATCGCCGACACGCTGGGTGCCATCCTGAAATATCAGGATGACATCGCAAAGCTGCAAGGATCAGAGGCCAAGCGGATCTTGGATGAGGCGAAGGCGAGTTTGGAGGTGGCGTGATGCACTTAGGAGGAAAGACGCTCCTAAGCAAATCTACTGTACTTACTTCTCGTAGTCTGTTGATCCTTTCGCTCTCGATTATTGTCGTTAAATGGTTTGATATGGATGTCGCAGATTTTTCGATATTGGGAATTGATCCAGGAAACCGCTTAGATGAAAGCGTCATAGTTGTTTCCGCATTTCTCGCAATCAGTCACGTTGTAAACTGGGTAGGGGATACGATATCAGGAAATGGGTTCGGCCTGTTCGCTCAAAGAAAACCTTTGGAAGGCATAGGCGATGTTGAGAAGGAGCGATCATATATTCGCGCTATTTTGAGTGAACTTGAGAGGCTGAAAAAAGACTCGGGAGCCAACAGCACAGATGCAATAGACTCCAAACTGGAATATCTTGTGAAAGGAATGGTCCAACTCGATAGATCCGGGTGGAGGTTTTCAATCTATGCGCTATTTTACGTAGTGGCTTGGAATTTTATATTACCGCTGGGTATGATAGTATTTGCATTGAGCTTGTTATGCTATGCCTGAATACGCCCCCCTCGATCTCCCGGCAAACCCCAAGCTCACGCACAACATCACCCATTTCGCACGTGCGCTGCGCAAGGCGGGGCTGCCGGTGGGGCCGGGGCGGGTGATGGACGCCATTCGTGCGGTGGAGGCGACGGGGTTTACCTCGAAGGCGGATTTCTTCTTCACCCTGCGCGCCTGTTTCGTGAACCGACCCGAGCAGCGGGCCGTGTTTGCGCAGGTCTTCCGGCTCTACTGGCGCGA
Source organism: Pseudomonadota bacterium (assembly GCA_038532975.1). Classification (GTDB taxonomy): domain Bacteria; phylum Pseudomonadota; class Alphaproteobacteria; order Rhodobacterales; family Rhodobacteraceae; genus Roseovarius. Next base: position 5,306 of record JBCAZO010000061.1, on the reverse strand, counting down.
TCCGCGCTATATGGAGCATATGATGTCGCTCATGCTGCCCGCCATCAGAGGCGTGCAGGAGGACCGCACCGCCAAGGCCGCCGAAAAGCGCGCGGCGGAGGCGCTTTTGGACGGTATTCAGCCCGAAATCCCCGAGGCGCGCGACGATGAGGGTGAGGAAACGCTGATCGAGATCGACGCCTCGCTCACCATGAGCCGGGAAGAGCGGCTCAAGACGCTCGATTTCGAACAGATGAGCACGGCCGAGATGGCCCAAGCCAAGCGCATGCTGGCCAGGCTGAGCCTGCCGGTAAAGCCCTTTGCGTCCCGCCGGGGCATGGCCAGCCATACCGGCCATCGCATTGATGCGCGCAAAACCCTGCGCGCGGCGATGCGGCGCGGCGGCGAGATGCGGAGCATCCACCTGCAAAAGCCGCGCCCGCGCTGGCCCAACCTTGTGGTGCTCTGCGATATTTCCGGCTCGATGAGCCAGTATAGCCGCATGGTGCTGCATTTCCTGCATGCGGTGGCCAATGAGAAGGGCGCAGGCTGGTCAAAGGTGCATGCCTTCACCTTCGGCACGCGTCTGACCAATATCACCCGGCATCTGGCGACCCGCGATGTCGATGCGGCGCTGGCGGCGGCGGGGCAGGAGGCGCAGGACTGGGAAGGCGGTACGCGCATCGGGGCGTGTTTGCACAGCTTTAACCGCGACTGGTCACGGCGGGTCATGGGGCAGGGGGCGGTCGTTCTGCTCATCACCGATGGTCTGGATCGCGGCGAGGCCGAAGATCTGGGCCGTGAGATGGAGCGACTGCACCTGTCGTCCCGCCGCCTCATCTGGCTCAACCCGCTGCTGCGTTGGGACGGGTTCGCGCCCAAGGCCACGGGCATTCGCGCCATGCTGCCACATGTCGATGCGTTTCGCGCAGGGCACTCCATCGCCACGCTTGAGGATCTGGCAGAGGCGATTTCAAAGCCTGACGATACCGGAGACAAAGCACGTCTCATGACAATGATCTGACCGCAGCGCCTGCGGGGCCTCGGCAACCCGCCTTCCATATACCACTGGCGTGAATTGACAAAGATCAATGCGCCGAGAGCGGATATTTTATATTCAAGAATAAGAATATAAAATTGGAGGACACATCATGCCACTCAACTGGAAACTCGGTGGCGTTCTTCTGGGGCTGGTCTTTTTCGTGGCGGTGCTGCTGGTCAAACCCATCGGGGTGTCCACGCAGTTTGTCATCCTGAACGGGATCATCGGCGATCTTTTCGCACCGGGCCTCATTACCGAAACCGACACCGGGTATACCTCAACCAATGCCTATCTCGCCAAATCAGACGGGTCATATGCGTCAAATGCGGCCAACCCGCTGAACTACAGTTTCATTTTCGTGCTGGCTATGGCACTGGGCGCATTTGCGTCCACGATGCTGCGCCGCGGGGCCGAACCGGATGAACGCCGCCTGCCTGAAATCTGGCGGGCCAATTACGGTGACACGCCTCTCAAACGCTATGCGCTGGCCTTTCTCGGCGGAATCATCGTGCTCTATGGCGCGCGCCTGGCGGGGGGATGCACCTCCGGCCACATGATGAGCGGCATGATGCAGACCGCGATTTCGGGCTATGTCTTCGCCGCCGGCGCCTTTGCCGCGGCGATCCCCGTGTCGATGATGCTGTACCAAAAGGAGGGCTGAACCATGACATCCATTCTACTTGCACTCGTGATCGGAGCCGCGTTCGGCTTTGCCCTCGACCGCATCGGCGCCACCAGCCCAAGCTGGATCGGCCGCATGCTGTCATTGACCAACCTGCACCTGATGAAAACCATCCTTCTGGCCATCGGCGTCGGATCGGTGCTGATGTTCGCCGGGCAGATGTTCGGCATCGTCGATGTGGGCCATATGAGCGTCAAGGCCCTCTACCCGGGCGTGTTTCTGGGCGGGCTGCTTCTGGGTGCGGGCTGGGCCTTGGCGGGCTATTGCCCGGGCACCGGCGTCGCGGCTGCGGCGACAGGCCGCAAAGATGCGTGGTTTTTCTTGCTGGGCGGGCTGGTTGGCGCCGCAGGCTATATGGCCAGCTATCCGTTCTGGAAGGGCGTCGGCCTTCTGGAGGGGCGCAAGCTGACGCTCGGCAATGTGCCCGAGGCCGGGTATGACGCGCTTCTGGGATTGCCCGGTGACGTGATCGGCATTGTCATGGGGCTGCTCTTTATCGCCGCGGCGTTTGTTCTGCCCGAACATCTGCGCGGCACGGGTCAGGTGGTCGCCCCGGCCGAATAAGCCAAGCACCTCACCAGACAACGAGTGAGTTGCCCCGCCTGGGCAACTCATTTCGGTTTGTGCTGACCCGCGCTTGGCTTCATAGTGCTGCGCGGGAGGCATGAATGACGGATCGCTTCGACAACATCCCCGAAATTGCGCTCGACTGGCATCGGTCGGGCAAAGGCGTGGCGCTGGCCACCGTGGTGGAAACCTGGGGCAGCGCGCCGCGGCGCGTCGGCAGTCAGCTGGTGATCTCCGGGGATGCCGAGATCGAAGGTTCGGTCTCCGGCGGCTGTGTTGAGGGCGCGGTCGTCGCCGAGGCGCTCGATGCCATCGAAACGGGCAAGCCGGTGATCCTGGAATACGGGGTCAGCGATGACGATGCCTTTGCTGTCGGGCTGGCCTGTGGCGGGACGATCCGCGTGCTGGTGGAACCGGTCGGCCCGGTGATGCCCCTGCAGGTGCTGGAAGACCTTGTCTTGGCGCGTGAGAGCCGCCTGCCAGTGGCCTATGTGACCGGCATGACGGCAGAGCGGCGGCTGGTGCGCGACGGATTTGCCGACCGCTTTCGCATGGACCGCTCGGGCTTTGAGGAAGACGGCGAAACCTTCGTGGCAATCCACAACCCGCCTTTGCGGCTGATCATCGTGGGGGCTGTGCATATCGCGCAGGCACTCGTGCCCATGGCGCGGATTGCTGGGTTCGACCCGCTGCTCATCGACCCGCGCGAAAGCTTTGGATCCGAGGCGCGCTTTCCCGGCGAGACGATCCTGCATGACTGGCCCGATGAAGGTGTGACAGCCTATGGGCTTGATATGCGCACGGCGCTGGTTCTGCTCACGCATGATCCCAAGCTGGATGATCCCGCGCTTGAGGCAGCGCTGCGCTCGGAGGTGTTTTACATAGGTGCGCTCGGCTCAACCCGAACCCATGCCAAACGCGTCCAGCGGCTCACCGAAAAAGGCTTCACCGAAGCCGAGATCGCCCGCATTCACGGCCCTATCGGATTGGATATCGGCGCGGCCAGCCCGTCCGAGATTGCCGTGGCCATCCTCGCGCAGATGATCGGCGTGCTGAGGCGCGGCGCATGAAATTTGCAACCGTTCCGGTGGGCGAGGCCGAAGGCGCGATCCTGGCTCATTCCGAACGGCTGCCAGATGGGCGGCTGCGCAAAGGACAGGTATTGCGTGCCGAGGATGTTGAACGCCTGCGCGATGCTGGTCTACACCAAGTCACTGTGGCCGAGCTTGAAGCAGAGGATGTGCATGAGGACGTCGCAGCGCAGGTTCTGGCCAAAGCCACGCTGGGCAACGCCGAAAACCTCAGCATGAGCCAGCCTTTCACGGGCCGTGTCAACCTGATGGCCGATGCGCCGGGCGTTGTGCTTGTCGATGCCAAAAAAATTACAGCCGCCAATGAAATTGACCCGACAATCACTCTGGCAACCGTAGCGCCATATTTTCAGGTGCACGCAGGCGGTATGGTCGCGACGGTCAAGATCATTGCCTACGGCGTGCCCGAGGCGGCGCTCACCCAGGCGGCCAAATCAGCGCGCGACGCCATTCGTCTGGCCACACCGCGCTACAAGACGGCCAGCCTGATTGTCAGTGACACCGCCGAGGGGCCGGGCCTGCGCGGGGTTGAAGCCATTCGCGACAGGCTTTCGGGGCTTGGCATGCGGTTGAGCCAGACGTTGAGCTGCCCTCATGAAGTTCCGGCTTTGTCAGACGCGATTGCCTCGGCGTCGGGGGATATCATCCTGATCCTCACCGGCTCGGCCACGTCAGACGCGCGCGACACCGCACCCGATGCGCTGCGCCAGGCAGGCGGAGAGGTCACGCGGTTCGGCATTCCGGTGGATCCGGGCAATCTGCTGTTTTTGGGACGGCTCAAGGACCAGCCGGTCATCGGCCTGCCCAACAGCGCGCGCTCGCCGGTGCTGCACGGGGCCGACTGGGTGCTCTCTCGCGTGGCTTGTGGCGTTCCAATCACCGAGCGTGACTTCGCCGCGATGGGCGTGGGCGGGCTTCTCAAGGAAATCCCGACGCGACCACAACCGCGCCGGGCAGGCAGGTCTTAAAGCACGGCGCCGAGCTTTTCGAGGATCGCGGTCCAGCCGGCATTGTGGTTGTCACGCAGCTCTTCGGTTGCAAAGCGGATGTGGGTCAGATTACAGAAAAGGCCATCACTGGGCGGCTAAATTAGGAGGCATTGTGTTGAGATTTATTTTGTTAAGATTGCTGTCTTTTATGGCTTTGGTAAGTTTAATTGGACACCCAAGTTACGCTGATGACCCAAGTTCCGTGACCTGTGCCGATCTCAGCAAGGCTTGGGAAAGACATCACGGTGAACTTGCTAGTGAATTTATAGAAGCACCGACCTTCTATATACCGTTACAAGGTGACCCCATTCGAAACTCGCTCGAGAACTTCTTTCAAGATGTTGCAGAAGATGAGTTTGCCAGAGCATCGCAGGCTATCGGACAAATGCTCTTGGAAGGCTGCGTTGGTGAAAAAGTTAAGCTTGGTGACCCTAACTTAGTTCACCTTCACATCGAACGAATTGCTCAGCGTTTCAAATTGGACAGTACAATGCCGAATTGGGGTATTCACAAGTTGCCGAAAGCGAGCTTGTCAGAACTGACATGTGGCCCCACTATCGCAGATGACTACGCGAGTTTCATCGGTGAATTGCAAGGCCCTTCAAGGCTCTACACCATTAACAACCCCTACGCTCCTGTACTTGTAAACTACGTTTCCAAGCGGCCCATTGAAACGGCCCTTGACGTAGAGAAAGCCAAAGCTTCTTTGGGTGCATGCTTGCCCCACTGTGTGTTTCGGGACAAATCTGAGGCTATTTCTTTTAGAGATTTGTTGGACAAAGTTTGGGAGACTGAAAGCTCTGAGGAGTTGCGCGAGATTTGTGAAGCTTATTTACAGTAACAAATTCATTCTGAGCTCAAATCTACCATAAGTTCATCGCACCTAAGGCACGGAATAAAGGGCCGTAGGCCCGCCGTGCCAGCGACGGCCCATAGGGCCGGTCCGTCGCTGGCAC
>JBCAZO010000060.1:0-9579 GCA_038532975.1 Pseudomonadota bacterium | reverse complement strand
CGAATAATTCGCAATTGCATTGACTTTTTGCGAATGACTCTCATATTCAATACAGATCAAGGTCAATATATGAGATGTGTTGCATGCGTCTTAAGCGCAGAGACTTTCTGAAAGGCACATTGGCGACGGCCACTCTGGCCGCGGCGCCTTCTGTTGCGTTTGCTGAGACAAAACTCTCCGTTGTGGCGACCACTGGCATGATCGCCGATGCAGCGCGTCTGGTGGGCGGTGATCTTGTAACTGTCAAAGCGTTGATGGGGCCGGGTGTTGACCCGCACGCCTATCGGCAAACCCGCACGGATCTTGTGGCTGCGACACAGGCCGATCTGGTGCTCTGGAACGGGCTCTATCTGGAGGCACAGATGGAGGAGTTCCTGCTTAAGCTTGGCAAACGTCGGAACGTCGTTGCTGTGGCAGAAGCAGTGCCAGAGGACCTGCTGATTGCGCACGAGGATTACGACGGGCGTTTTGACCCGCATGTGTGGATGGTACCAGAGCTCTGGGCGCACGTAGTGGGTGCGGTGCGCGATGCGTTGAGCGACGTTGCACCGGCGCACGCAGATGCATTTGCCGCTAATGCCGAGGCGCATCTGGCGCAGATCGAACGTCTCGCCACCTATGCCCGCTCATCGCTCAGCACAGTGCCTGAATCGGCACGGGTACTGCTCTCCGCGCATGACGCCTTTGGGTATTTCGGGCAAAGCTACGGCTTTGAAGTGATCGGTATTCAGGGTATCTCAACCGAGTCCGAAGCTGGCCTGAACCGCATCAGCACGTTGGCCGACATGCTGGTTGAGCGTAACATCGGCGCTGTCTTTGTCGAAAGTTCGGTCAGTGATCGTAATGTCCGCGCCCTGATCGAAGGGGCCGCGGCCCAAGGTCACAAGGTCAAGATCGGTGGAGAGCTTTTCTCGGACGCTATGGGTCAGCCGGGCACCTATGAAGGTACCTATATTGGCATGATTGACCACAACGTGACGACCATCACAGCGGCGCTGGGCGGAGACGTGCCCGCGCGCGGTATGAACGGCAAACTGTCGGCAGGAAGCTAGGCCATGTCACTTGATCTCATTACAACAGAAGGCCAGCGCGTCGCAGATGTAACCGAGTTCGACGCGCCTCTCGCCATTCGCGGGTTGACCGTATCCTACGGAGAAAAACCAGCGGTCTTTTCGGTCGATGCCACGTTTCAGCCCGGTGAGATGACCGCCATCATCGGACCAAATGGTGCTGGCAAATCCACCCTGCTCAAAGCTGCCCTTGGCATCGTCAAACCTCTCTCGGGCCTGATCTCTGCCTGGGGTCAACCTTTGGCTTCTGAACGCGCGCGTATTGCGTATGTGCCGCAACGTGCCAGCGTGGATTGGGATTTCCCAACACGGGTTCTGGATGTGGTGATGATGGGCCAATACCGCAGCTTGGGCCTATTGCGCCGGATCAGCGGCACGCACCGTGAGATCGCGCTCGACAGTCTCGCACGGGTTGGAATGGAAAGTTTTGCCAATCGCCAGATCGGGCAATTGTCAGGTGGCCAGCAGCAGCGCGTCTTTCTCGCCCGGGCCCTGGCGCAAGAGGCAGATCTTTACCTGCTTGATGAGCCCTTTGCCGGGGTTGATGCCGCCACCGAAAAGGCCATCATCGCTGTCCTGCAGGAGCTTCGTGCAGCGGGTAAAACCGTGGTTGCCGTGCATCACGATTTGGCCACTGTGCCGGACTACTTTGACCGGGTGTTCCTGATCAACACCACCCGCATCGCAGAAGGCACCGTGGCTGAGGCCTTTACCCAGCCCAATCTACAGGCCGCCTATGGCGGACGTCTGGCCACCGCGCAAATGGGCGCGGCCATCTGATCCCATGCTTTTCGAGGCGCTCACTTTACAGCTTGGCTATAACGCCACGTTGGTGACGGTGGGTGCTATGCTCTTGGGTGTCGCCGCTGGAGCGACGGGCACTTTTCTCTTTCTCGGAAAGCGTGCTTTGGTTAGTGACGCCATCAGCCATGCAACGCTTCCCGGTGTGGCGCTGGCCTTCATGTTCATGGTGGCGTTCGGCGGGGACGGTCGGTCTTTGATAGGGCTACTCCTGGGGTCGGCCGTTACCTCAGCCATTGGCCTTCTTTGCGTCAGCGCACTCACCCACCGCACGCGTCTGTCTGAGGATGCCGCCATTGGCGCGGTGCTTTCGGTGTTCTTCGGCTTTGGTATCGTACTTCTGACTGTGATCCAGTCGATGAACGCCGGGCGACAGGCCGGGCTGGAAAGTTTCCTTCTTGGCTCAACCGCTGGGATGCTCTGGAGCGATGCTGTGGTTATCGCCTTGGGCGGCATGCTCGTCTTGCTCGCCGTTCTCATCTTGCGACGCCCTATGACCACCGTGGCCTTTGATCCAGATTTCGCCGCCGGTGCAGGTATGAACGTGCGCCGGATTGAGCTTGCCATGATGGGTCTGGCTATGGCGATCACAGTTGTCGGCCTCAAGATTGTGGGCCTGATCCTGATTGTGGCGCTGCTTATCATCCCTGCTGTGGCTGCCCGGTTCTGGAGTCACCGTGTTGGCCACGTGGTGCTGCTGGCCGGGGTGTTTGGCGGCGTCGCTGGCTATGTCGGCGCGGCCATATCCGCCACGGCCCCCGCGCTGCCCACCGGTCCGATCATTGTCCTGGTGGTCTTCGCCATCTTCCTGATGTCATTGCTCATAGCGCCTGCGCGCGGAGTTCTCGCAGCCATGCTGCGCCATCGCCGCTTTCAGGCACAGGTACATGTGCGCCAAGGCTTGCTTGCGCTGGCCACGGATCAGCCGATCTATGAACGTTTGACCCTCCGCCTGATGAAACGCCGTGGTTTGGTGCGCGCCGATGGCGTGGCAACGGAAACTGGTCAGGCTCAGGCCGCACGCGCACTGCTGGATGAGCGCCGCTGGCAAGTGTTGCGCTCTGATCCCGCACATTCCGATGCGGCGGCACATTACGATGGGCTAACGCCGCTCGACACCGTACTAACACCAGATCAGCTAAAGGCGTTGGATCAAGGACTAGGACCGAGGGCCGCTACATGACCGGTGCCGAGTTTGTCCCTCTCTCGCTTCCACCTTTGATCATCGGTACATGCGCCGCCATCGCTTGCGCTATTCCGGGCAACTTCCTGCTTTTGCGCAAACAGGCCCTCATCGGGGATGCCATCAGCCACGTGGTTCTGCCGGGTATTGTGTTGGCCTTTCTTGCGACAGGCGTTGTGAGCGCGTGGCCAATGATGATCGGCGCAGGCGTTGCTGCGCTTGTGGCCGTGGGTCTGATCGAGGCCGTGCGGCGTCTGGGCCGGATTGAATCTGGTGCTGCGATGGGCGTGGTCTTCACCGCTATGTTTGCCGGTGGCGTGCTGCTCCTAGAGCAATCCGATACATCCTCGGTTCATCTTGACGTGGAACATGCTCTTTTCGGCAATCTGGAAAGCCTTATCTGGCTTGACGCCACTGGTTGGTCCTCGCTCTTTGATCTTCGGGCGTTGGCGGGAATGCCGCCTGAGCTGTGGCGCATGGCGATCACAACGTTTGTTTTGATCGCGCTTTGCATCCTATTCTGGCGGCCGCTCAAGCTCTCTACGTTTGATGAAGGTTTTGCACAGACCATTGGCCTGCCGGTGAATCTCATTGGTCTCGGCCTTGTTGTCACTGCGGCCATCGCCGCTGTTGCGGCTTTTGACGCTGTGGGGTCAATCATCGTAATTGCTATGTTCATATGTCCACCTGCAGCGGCGCGCATGATGACCAATGGCTTGGAAGCACAGGTTCTGTGGTCAGTTGTTTTCGCCGCAGCATCCGCGATTTTGGGTTACGTTCTAGCCGGATATGGTCCGCTTTGGCTGGGATTTGAAAACGCTGTCAGTGCGGCTGGTATGATTGCAACTGTATCAGGTGTTATCCTGGCCCTCGCTGGGGCCTTTGGCCCTTGCCGTACCCGCAGTGGCGCCCCGGTATACCCAAGGCTTTGCGCCAGAGCCGCCAGACCCGGTGCCAGCAAATCCTGCGGATGATAGGCCGTGCAGGTCGCAGCCTGATGTTCCAAAGCCTGCAGATGAAGCTCTGGTGCTTCTGCGATCACCAAGACCTCTTGCCCTAACCAATAGGGCCGTGTTGCCGCCAGTTCGACACCCATTAGATGCCCTGTCAAAGCGCCTGCATCGCTCGTCACCTCCGCCTTTCGCAGATGCGCTGCCAACTTCTCGGGCTGGCTCATGCTATCGTCAAGGGCCGAGGCATCAAAAATATCCCCGCCACCTAAAATCGTTAACAAACGCTGCGTGATCACCGATTGCACGCTGACCACCTCATCTGCACTGATCTGAAGCCAATGGGTGACGTCGCCATGGGTCACAATGATCACACCAGCCCAATTTGGTCGTGAGGCGAGCGCCCCAGCCACCCAAAGCCGAACCCAACCACTGATGATATCCGGCGGGTTCTTCTGTTCAAGATTGGGCAGGCTGGTCCCACCGACGGGCAGAACCGCGACTGGCAACGCATCGGCGTTACCGTCCCCAATGCGAATGACTGGCCCGTCTTTGGCCAAAAGGGCAAGAGACGTCTCATTCTCAGAGGCTGCCACTTCCTCTAGCAGCTGCGCCCCATTCATGCGGAACCCGCGTATACCGTTAGGCGTACGGCCCAGAAGTGTCCAGAGGCTCACCGGTTTGACAATTGCTGGATCAAAGGTCCCATGTCATAGCCTGCCTTGGCGGCACGGCTGACAATCTCCTGATCATCCAAACGGCCATATTGTGCGATGCTCCAAAGCATGGTGCAGCGTGTGCCGGACCGACAATAGGCCAGGATCGGCTTGGGCATCTCATCAAGTGCCGCAGTAAACTCAGACATCGCCCCTTGTGTCACCATGCCCGACACAATTGGAATCCAGCGGATCTCCAGCCCTTCCTGCGCGGCTGCCTCCTCAATGGCGGCAAAGTCGGTCTGCCCCATCTCTTCACCATCAGGCCGGTTGCAGAGGAGTGAGCGAAACCCAGCCCCGGCGATTTCCTTCATATGCGCCACATCAATTTGCGGCGAAACGGCAAAATCATCAGTTAACTGGCGGATGTCCATGTCACGTTCCTTTTTGGCTCTGGTTTATATGTCGCGATTAGAGGCTCGATTTCAATGCCAATCCCGTTGACATTCGGCCAATGGCTGCCAAGGCTGCACTGGATTAGCGCAAGGGGATGATCATGCGAGGTGCCTGGGAATTCTGGATTGACCGTGGCGGCACTTTCACTGACATCGTAGCCCTTGATCCCAAAGGTGAGGTGCACACGCACAAGCTTTTGTCGGAAAACCCCGAACGCTACGCTGATGCCGCCGTGCAGGGTATTCGCGATGTGATGGGCGTAGCGGATGTGTTCCCCGACAACGCCATTCAGGCTGTCAAAATGGGTACCACTGTGGCCACAAACGCGCTTTTGGAACGCAAGGGCGAGCGGGTGCTTTTGGTGATCACCAAAGGCTACCGCGACCTTCTGCGTATCGGCTATCAAACCCGCCCGCGATTGTTTGATCTGGAAATCAAACGGCCCGATCTGCTCTACGAAGATGTCATTGAAATGGATGAGCGTCTGGACGCAGACGGCGCAGTGGTCCGCCCACTCGATGAGACCCCTTTGCGCACTGCCATGCAGGAGGCGTTTGACGCGGGCATCCATGCGATCGCCATTGCCGGGCTGCACGCCTATTGCAACCCGGAGCATGAGGTGCGTGTGGCCGACATTGCCCGCGAGATCGGCTTTACGCAGGTCTCCACCAGCGCCGAGGTCTCGCGCCTGGCGAAACTCGTTGGTCGTGGGGACACCACCGTGGTCGACGCTTATCTCTCGCCCATCCTGCGCCGCTACGTGGATCAGGTGGCTGGCGCGCTTGATCTGGGCCGCGCCTGTCATCAGCTTCTGTTCATGCAGTCCAATGGCGGCCTAACAGAGGCGCGTCGCTTTCAGGGGCGTGATGCGATCCTGTCGGGTCCTGCAGGCGGCATTGTCGGCATGACGCAGACCGGAGAAGCGGCTGGTTTTGATAAACTCATCGGGTTTGACATGGGGGGCACATCCACAGATGTCAGCCACTATGCTGGTGAGTTCGAGCGTAGCTTTGAAACGGAGGTTGCAGGCGTGCGCATGCGCGCGCCGATGATGGATATCCATACGGTAGCGGCTGGTGGTGGCAGTATCTGCAAGTTTGAGGATGGTCGGTTTCAGGTTGGTCCCGAAAGCGCCGGTGCGGATCCCGGCCCAGCGTGCTATCGGCGCGGCGGGCCGCTGGCTGTCACTGACTGCAACGTCATGCTGGGTAAGCTGAACCCGGGCCACTTCCCGGCGGTGTTTGGTCCTAAGGGGGATCAAAAACTCGATCCGGAAACCGTGCGCGCCAAGTTCGGTGAACTGGCCCAATCTGTCTCTGAACAAACCGGGGAAGTCCCGCGCAGCCCCGAGGACATGGCCGAAGGTTTCCTGCGCATTGCTGTTGATAACATGGCCAATGCGATCAAAAAAATCAGTGTGCAGCGTGGTCATGATGTGACTGGTTATACATTGCAATGCTTTGGCGGAGCAGGTGGGCAGCATGCCTGCCTTGTGGCTGATGCCTTGGGCATGCGTCGGGTTCTAATTCATCCATACGCTGGTGTATTGTCAGCTTTTGGAATGGGCCTGGCGCAGATTTCCTCGATGAAGGAAACGCAGCTCGATCTCCCCTTGAGCCAGATCGACACCGCACTGTCACAAGCGCAAACTCTTGCATCTGAAACCACTGCCGATGTCAAGGCGCAGGGCGGCCTAGATATCCAGACAGAAACGCGTCTGCACCTGCGCTACGACGGCTCGCATCAGACCATTCCGGTCGCGGGTTTCACCGAGAACGCTGCGCGCGATGAATTCGAGACATTGCACAAGCAACGCTATGGCTTCATCTCGCCGACACGAGGCATTGTCATCGATATGGTCAGTGTCGAAGCCGCTGGAGCGAGCGGTGTTGAAGCGCGCGCACCGGTGATCACCGGGACCGGGGCGATCAAGGCCAAAGTACCAGTCTACACAGAAGGCAACTGGCAGGACGTGCCGCTTTATGATCGTGAAACGCTCGCGGCCAATACACAGATCAAAGGCCCGGCGGTCATCACCGAACCCACCGGCACCAACATGGTTGAACCCGGCTGGTCGGCGCATCTGGATAAACTCGGGAACCTGATCCTCGAGCGCACCGAGGCTGCGAAACGCACCGAGGCTGCAGGCACCAAGGCTGATCCGGTTCTACTAGAGGTGTTCAACAACCTCTTTATGTCCGTGGCCGATCAGATGGGGGCCACGCTGGCGAACACATCCTGGTCGGTCAACATCAAGGAACGTCTGGATTTCTCCTGCGCGATCTTTGACGAATTGGGTGATCTGGTGGCCAACGCGCCCCATGTGCCGGTGCATCTTGGCTCTATGTCTGACTCGATCAAAACCGTCATGCGCCTCAACCCGGATGTGAAACCGGGCGATGCCTATATGCTCAACTCGCCTTATAACGGTGGCACGCATTTGCCTGATGTCACCGTGGTCACGCCTGTCTTTGTGGGCGACAAACCGGTCTTTTGGCTCGGCTCGCGAGGGCATCACGCCGATATTGGGGGACGCACACCCGGAAGCGCCCCGCCCGACAGCAGCCATATCGAAGAAGAAGGGGTGTTGATCGATAACGTTAAGCTGGTCGATGAAGGCACATTCCTTGACGCCATGGCCGAAGAGATCCTCGCATCTGGCACGTATCCCTGCCGGAACGTGATGCAGAACATGGCCGACCTCAAGGCGCAGGTTGCCGCCAACGAAACCGGTCGGCAAGAGCTGCTGAAAGTGGTTGATAACTTTGGCATCGACGTTGTGACCGCGTATATGGGCCACGTGCAGGACAACGCCGAGGAAAGCGTGCGGCGTGTGATTGACCGGCTCAAGGACGGGCAATTCACCTACCCGATGGACCATGGGGCTGTGATCGAGGTCAAGGTCAGCGTCAACCGCGATGCCCGAGAGGCCACGATTGATTTCACCGGAACATCGCCGCAGCATTCCGGCAATTACAACGCGCCCAAATCCATCTGCCGCGCGGTTGTCTTGTACGTCTTCCGAACCATGGTTGGCGCCGAAATTCCGCTGAACGAAGGGTGTCTGAAACCTCTGAACATAGTCATTCCCGATGGCTCTATGCTCAACCCGGAACGCCCGGCGGCGGTGATCTCGGGCAACACCGAAGTCAGCCAAGCCACCTGCAACGCGCTTTATGGCGCGCTGGGTGTCATCGCCGGAAGTCAGGCCACGATGAATAACTTCGTCTGGGGCAATGATGACTTTCAGAACTATGAGACCATCTGCGGCGGCACAGGGGCGGGACCAGGCTTTCAAGGCTGCGACGCGGTGCAGGGTCATATGACCAACACCCGCATGACCGATCCCGAGATACTGGAAAAACGCTTCCCCGTGCGGCTGGAGACCTTCACCATCCGTCACGGCTCCGGCGGCATGGGCAAATGGCGCGGCGGACATGGTGTGATCCGAACCTTGAGGTTTCTTGAACCGGTGACTGTCACCACGCTCTCCAATCACCGCATCATCCCGCCCTTTGGCGGCGATGGTGGAGATCCGGGGCAAGTAGGCCGCAACTGGGCCGAACTGCCAGATGGCACGATCCGCGAAATGGCTGGCAATGATGAGATTGACCTGCCCGCAGGCAGCGTCTTTGGCATGGAAACCCCCGGTGGCGGTGGTTGGGGTAAACCCTGAACCCACATTCGTGATTTGCCCATTTGCCGACGGCCAGTCAGGGTGACCCCATGCTAAGCCGCGTTTGTCTTTTCTTTGCCCTTTCCTGCATTTTACCTGTCGCGGCCAAGGCCCAAAGCTGCGCGCATGCACTGTTGCTAGGGCTTGACGTATCACTCTCGGTCGATGCACAGGATTTTGCCCTGCAACGTCAAGGCTTGGCAAATGCGCTGCTGGATCCCGATGTCTCTGACACGATCCTGCATATGCCAGGCGGTCATGTCGAATTGGCGATCTTTGAATGGAGTGGTCAGCACGATCAGAACTTGCTGATCAACTGGACTGTTCTAGACAATCCTTCCGCTTTGCAAGCGGTGGCGCAAGACCTCATGACCCTGTCACAGATGGATCTTACCGGACGGACTGGCATCGGGGCTGCTATGCTGTACGCACATGATCTGATGTTAGAACGCCCACGATGTGCCCGCCATACATTCGACATCTCTGGGGACGGGCACAACAATAGTGGCCCCGCACCCGAGAGCATCCGTGCTCAAATGGATGCGCAGAGTTTTATCGTCAACGCGCTTGTGATCGAGAACAATTTCAACGACCCTGAGCCATCAGCCTCGCCGCCTTTAGGCCCTTATTTCAGAGATCACGTGATCACGGGTCCCGCCGCCTTTGTCGAAATCATTTTTGGCTTTGAAAACTACGAAGAGGCAATGCGCCGCAAGCTTCTGCGCGAACTTAGACCCGCCATAGCAAGAGACCGGCCAGGCGCCCCTGACCGGTCTTCAGCCCGCCA
>JBCAZO010000059.1:0-9625 GCA_038532975.1 Pseudomonadota bacterium | reverse complement strand
ACTTGCGATCAGTCCGCGCATATCAAAAGGCTCTCGCCGGTCATTTCGGGTGGTTTAGGGAGCTGCATCAGTTCCAAAACACTTGGTGCCAGATCAGCCAGCCGTCCGCCATCGCGAAGTTTCACGCCATCCCGCCCTCCGACCAGGATCACCGGCACGAGGTTTGTGGTATGTGCTGTGTGTGGCTCACCTGTAACCGGGTCGACCATGGTTTCACAATTCCCATGGTCGGCAGTGATGATCATGGCTCCGCCCTCCTGGTCCAGCGTATGCAGAACCCGTCCCAGCCCTTGATCCACGGCTTCGCAAGCTGCCATAGCAGCCTTTAGATCTCCTGTATGCCCAACCATGTCGGGGTTGGCGTAGTTCACAACGATAAGATCATATTGCGCCTTGATGGCTTCAATCAGGTGGTCTGTCACGTCGGCGGCTGACATCTCGGGTTGCAAATCATATGTCGCGACCTGGGGTGACGGAGCGACATAACGGTCTTCGCCCTCTTCGGGCGCTTCGCGACCACCGGCCAAAAAGAATGTCACGTGCGGGTATTTTTCTGTTTCTGCTGTGTGAAACTGAGTCCTACCGTGTTTCGCCACCCATGAGCTCAGCGTGTTTACCGGCTGCTCATCAGGAAAAATGCAGTCCATGTATTCATTGTGCTTGCGCGAATACTCGGTGAAGCCGCTGATGGCTGCGAATTTCGGGCGCGGGCCGGTTGGAAAATGCGAAAAATCGGGGTCTGCAAAAGCAGCTAGAATTTCGCGGGCGCGATCAGCACGGAAATTGAGACACAGGATACCATCGCCATCGGTCATGCCCTGGTAGTTGCCGAGCACGCGGGGTTTGATGAACTCGTCTGTACGTCCCTTGGCATAGGCATTGTCAATGGCGTCCGAAGCAGTTTGCGCCGTGTATCCCTGTCCCAAAGCCAACGCCTCGTAGGCTAGTTGCACCCGGTCCCAGCGATTGTCGCGGTCCATTGCGTAGTACCGCCCCGAGACGGTGGCAATCCGGGCTCCCATCGGCAGGGCAGCGCGCAGAGCCTCAAGATAAACCTTGGCAGAGATCGGCGCCACGTCGCGTCCGTCGGTGAATGCGTGTAGCGCGACGGGAATACCATGCTTGGTTAGCGCATTGGCCGTGGCGATCATGTGTCCGATGTGAGAATGTACGCCGCCATCAGACAGCACGCCCAGGACATGCGCTGTTCCACCCGATGCCTTGAGTTTGTCCACGAACCGAAGGATGCCAGGCAATTCGCCGAAGGTGCCTGTCTCAATCGCTCGGTCAATGCGGCGCAGGTCCATTTCAATAACCCGTCCGGCGCCGATATTGAGATGCCCCACTTCCGAATTGCCCATTTGCCCGTCGGGAAGACCTACATCATGACCATGGGTGCGCAATGTTGCGTTCGGGCACGTGGCCATGAGCCTGTCCATGTTAGGTGTGTTAGCCAACACCGGCGCATTGGCCTCACGCTCTTCGCGAAGACCCCAGCCATCGAGAATACACAAGATAACGGGTTTGAGTGTGCTCATCGTTACTCCTGCCACTTGGCCTGCGTTCTAGCCGGTCTTTAGCGGTACGTGAACCGGTTTTCTTGACGCAAGTGACGGAGCCTTCGGCGAGGATATTTTAAACAAGAGGAAAGGCAGGTTTTGAGCTTCTTTCTTGTCGCAAATACCCATGTCAGGCGCGGTGGTACGGTGCACCAGAGAGGATTGAGGCAGCGCGGTAGAGTTGCTCGCTTAGCATCACGCGGGCCAGCATATGCGGCCAGACCATTTTGCCAAAAGACAGGGCAAAACGGGCCTCCTGCCGCAGAGAAGGATCAAGTCCGTCTGCGCCACCGATGACAAAAGCGAGGTCTGATTGCCCGTCATCTTGCCAGCGCGTAAGGGTGTTGGCGAAATCAGGGGACGTCATGACCTTGCCCCGCTCATCCAGGATGGCCAGCATGGCGCGTTCCGGCAAGGCTCGGCGCAAAAGATCGGCCTCGGCTTTCATGCCGCCGCCTTTCTTGTCTTCCACCTCATGGAGAGTGACCGGGCCTAAACCGATAGGACGCCCTGTCCGTTCAAACCGGGTGACATAGTCATCCAACAACACGCGTTCCGGGCCTTGGCGCATGCGACCCACCGCGCAGATGTGAATGCGCATTCAGCTTTCGGCAGCTGCCGTCTTATCGCCGGGCACCCACATCTTCTCAAGCTGATAGAACTCACGCACCTCGGGCCGGAAGATGTGAACAATCACATCGCCAGTGTCGATCAACACCCAATCGCCAGCATCTTTGCCTTCGATTTTGGTCACAACGCCCAACTCTGATTTCAGCCTTTCGGCCAGTTTTTCCGAGATGGCCGTGACCTGACGTGTTGACCTACCCGAACACACGACCATGAAATCGCCAATGGCGGATTTTCCGCGCAGATCAATCTGTACGATGTCCTCGGCTTTGTCTTCGCTTAGAGACGTCAAGATGCGCGCCAACTGCGTTGCGCTATCTGCGACTGTTTTGGGCGCCGTCACAGCCACGCCCGATACTGCGGCTTCGGCCGCATCAACTGTAAGAGACAGGACATTGTCCTCCTTCTTTGCACACCGTTCCGCCCCGGTGCCGGGCATAAGTCAAAGGTAACAACGCAAAAGTGACATTTCAATGAAAGGATCAAGGCACCAGCCGATATGTGATCACACGGAGACAGAGGAGGTTTTCTCATCATCCAAAAGACGCACTTCCCTTTGCGGGAAGGGAATGGAAATGTCGTGCTCCTGAAACGCGTCCCATAGGGCTAAATACACATTGCCGCGGATATTGGTCAGCCCCCCGGTCGGATCACTGATCCAGAAACGCAGGATGTAATCCACGCTGCTGTCGCCGAAACCTACGATATGACAAACCGGTGCTTTGAAGCTCAGGACACGATCCACACTTTTGGCGGCTTCGATTGCGATACGGCGCACCTCGTGAGGGTCATCCGTGTAAGCTGTACCAAAATATATATCGAGCCGCACATAATCGTTGGAGTGCGACCAGTTCACCACCTGGCCTGTGATCAGGTCTTCATTAGGGATGAGGTATTCCCGACCATCGCGGGTGACCACGCTGACATATCGCGCGCCCAAAGAATTGATCCAGCCAAAGGTCTCGCCAAGGCTAATCACATCTCCGGGCTTGATGGATTTGTCCAAAAGGATGATCACCCCTGAGACAAGGTTTGAGACAACCTTTTGAAGGCCAAAGCCCAGCCCCACACCAATCGCACCAGAGAGCACGGCCAGCCCGGTCAGATCCACACCAACGGCTTTTAACCCGATAAAGAAGGCCGCGCCGTAAAGCAGGACTTGCAGAAACTTGACCGCAAGCACCTGCATTGATGGCGAGATGTCTTTGTTGTTCTTGATGCGTGAGGCCGAGGTAGTCGAGATAAACCGCGCCATGAACATGAGCGTGGCAATGACGACGACAGCCTGAAGCACAATCCAAACCGATAGTCGTATACCACCAAGGTCAAGTGCTGCGCTGTCAAGAAGTGTGCGCACTTCATCAGACAGATCAAGGATCACCACCGTGGCCCAGGCCCAGCCTAGGTAACGTACGACACCTCGTATAAAAGCATTCCCGATCAGTCGCGTGAGGATGGCGATGACAAGCCACGCGCTGGCCAAACCGGCGATTATGCCGAGAATGTAACTTCGACTTGGCCAGGTGACTTCCTGCATGATCCAAACCACAGGCCAAACCAGAATAACAAAGAAAATCAGTGTTAAACGCCGGTGGAGAAGCACAAGGAAGCGCATCCGCCACTTGGGCCAGCCTTCTCGTGTACGCATCCATTCATGAAGCCTTGGGCCAAACACACGGCTCAAAACAAAGGCCAAAATGAACAGACCGGCGGCGATCCCGACCTGATAGGCATTCCAAGGGCGCAATAAACCAAAAAGAAAGTCGATGCCCTGTGACCAAAGGTTGATCACGATATCTTTGGCCTCTTCGGTGCCAGAAGTATCAACCACAGCTCCTGTTGCCTCTGCGGGAGAGGCCGCTTCTGACTGAGTGGCGGTATCTTCTTCCATAATCATCACTTTTGCACGCGTGTCTGACACGGACAAGGCAGGACTGGACAGCAGGCAGCAAAGCGATAGGCTGGCTTTGTGCAAAATTGCAAGGCGTTCAAAAATGAGCACGGCCCTCATCACTCATGACAGTAGTTTTTCCCATGTCACACCTGATGGTCATCCGGAACGCGTGGCGCGGCTGGAACATCTTTTGCCTGCTCTTGAAAACAAGGATTTGGTCCGGGTCGAGGCGCCTCAGGCCACAGATGCCGACTTGGGCCTGTGCCATCCACAAAGCTATATCGACACTATCCGTGATGCCGGACCTGCCTCTGGATTTGCGCAGCTTGATGCCGATACATGGATGTCGGCAGGTTCAGTGCGCGCGGCGCTGCATGCGGCAGGTGGGGCGATCAAGGCGGTAGATATGGTTTTGGATGGCGAGGCGCAAAATGCTTTTGTTGCCACACGCCCCCCCGGTCACCATGCTGAGACCCAGACACCAATGGGGTTTTGCTTTTTTGGCAACGTTGCAATTGCTGCGAAACATGCCTTGGAACGCCATGGTCTGTCGCGTGTGGCAGTTGTTGATTTTGATGTCCATCACGGCAATGGCACGCAGGACCTGTTGTGGTCTGAGACGCGTACGTTTTTCGTGTCCTCGCATCAGATGCCGCTCTGGCCTGGATCTGGCGCCACAAGCGAGACCGGTGATCACAACAACGTGCTCAACATTCCGCTGGCGCCCGGCACAGGCGGTTCAGGGTTTCGACAAGCTTACGAGGGTGCCGTTTTTCCTGCCCTGGAGGGTTTCAAGCCGGAGTTGCTGATCATTTCTGCCGGTTTTGACGCCCACGCGGATGATCCCTTGGCCAATCTGAACTTTTTGGAAGAAGACTTTGCTTGGGTCACGCGCAAACTCTGTCAAATCGCCGCGACCCATGCCAAGGGTCGCGTCGTCTCTTGTTTGGAGGGGGGATACGACCTGCGCGCTCTGGCTGCCAGCGCGGCGGCTCATGTGGATGAGTTGATTGCCGCCGGCGCATAAACGTATTGGCGTTTCTGGCAAGGAATTGCCGCTCTGTAGCAACAATTAGCCAAGCACACAGAAAGGTTACACTCTTTTTGCTAGCATATGCTGCGGCGCAGCATTATTTTGGATGCAGGGAGGACGCCCGTCGCCTTGAGATCGTTCAGGCATAGGAGTCCAAAACCATGACCACAGGAAGCCGCGTCGACAAGGCTGTGATCCGCCCCGAAATCCGACGTCTATGGAAAACGGACAAATCGCAAATTTTAAGGCACTTTAGGCGTCTAGATCCCGCCACGCGGCGCTTACGTTTTGGAGTTTCTGTGAGTCGCCAGTTTTTGCAGGGCTATGTCGAAGACATCCTGTCCATCGACAGTATCGTCTACGGTGCTTTCGTAGATGGCTCTTTGCGCGGGGTGGGTGAACTGCGTGTGCTCCTCGGGCGATGGCCGCCCCGGGCAGAGGTTGCCTTGTCAGTTGAAGCTGCATTTCAGGAAGAGGGGATTGGGGATGCTTTGTTTGCCCGGCTGGTGGCTTCTGCGCAGAACCGCGGGGTTCGAACTTTGTACATGATGTGTTTGCGAGAGAATATCAGGATGCAGCATCTGGCGCGTAAACATGAGGCATACTTGAAATATGAAATTGGGGAAGTCGAAGCCACGCTTGACCCGCCATGGCCCACACCTCTTTCGGTAGTCGAGGAAATGGTGGGTGGAACAAGCAGTTATTTGAGAGCAGTCTTTCGGTTTAAGGATCAATAGCTTAGTCCGACCTAATCGTAGTGTTAGGCCCGCGGGGTCTACTCCGCCGCATAGCGTGTGCGCTCGGCGCTCTCCTGTAACAGCCAACGTATCACGATATCGCTTTCTGCACGCTGCCTACCGCCACGCCTCTGCAAGAGATAGTAGCCTGACTGGGTGCGCACATGTTCGCCCCTCAAGGGGCGCACCAAAGCGCCCTTGCGCAGATGCTGATCCACCAGATGTCCCCAACCAAGTGCGATGCCCAGCCCATCAACTGCAGCCTGAATGGCCAATGGATAGGTGTTGACGTAAGTCGAATGCCGCACACTGTCGGGATCCGCGCCTTTGGTGGACAGCCAAGTTTGCCAGTTGAGCCATTCGGTATGGTTATTGCTCACCTCAATCAGCGCGTGAGTGGTCAATTCTTCGACTGATTTGATGTTAACGTGGTTGTCGAGATACCCCGGCGCACAGACTGGATACACCGTTTCCCCGAATAGAAGCTGCGCGTCATACCCGGGCCAGTCGCCGTCTCCACGCAGAATGGCCAAATCCACATCTTCTGATAGGCACTCCGAATCGAGATCGGAGGCCAAAAGGCTGATGGTCACATTACGGTTGGCTTGCCGGAACTTGCGCAGCCGCGGCATCAGCCAAAGCGACGCAACAGAGTTTGTCGCAGCCATGCGCACCGTACTGCGACCTCTCTCGCTGAGCATGTTCGATGATACGCGCTCCAGCGTCTTGAGCGCTGGGGTAATTCCATTCAAGAGCTTGCGACCCTGTTCAGTCAGTGCCACAGATCTGTGCCCCCGCACGAACAATGCGCACTTGTAGTGTTGTTCCAGCAATCGAATCTTACGACTGACGGCGGTTTCACTGACATTGAGCTGTTTGGCGGCGGTGGCAAAGCTTTCCAGTTCGGCCGCCACTTCGAAGGCCAAAAGGTAATCAAGTCGTGGCAATGCGGCCCGATTCTTAAGCATCTCAGCCCAATTCCCTATCTCCCATCATAAAAATAGGTAGTTGCTGTAAATTTGCCAAACATTTTTTGGGGCAAAGCACGCATAATTTATACTCAGAGAATGGGACATCGTTTGTCATACTGACTCTCGCTGAAAGCATTGCGCCGCCCGAGAGAGGCGTGCTGATATCAAGCCAACAGGGAGTAAACATGAAAACGAAGCTTATTTTGTCCGCGGCCGCGATGGCCCTGGCTTCTGCAACCGCCAGTTTTGCGGCAGAGGACAGTTCGGATCCAATTGTCATTCCAATCCACAACTGGTCGAGCCAAATTGTGATGAGCCACGCCGTGGGCCAGATCTTCGAATCCATGGGCAATAACGTGGAATTTGTCACAACCGACAGCCAGGCCGTTTATGAATCGGTTCGCCTCGGCGACGTGACGCTGGAATTGGAAGTTTGGGAAGGTGCCTTTGGTCAATCCTTCCGCACAGCCCTTGAGAAAGGTGGTCTACACGACGCCGGGGACCACGACGCCGTAACGCGCGAAGACTGGTGGTATCCGATGTGGACCAAGGATGCATGTCCGGGCCTGCCAAGCTGGGAAGCGTTGAACGACTGTGCTGCGCTCTTCGCGACGGCAGAGACCGGCGACAAGGGTCGTTATCTCGACGGTCCAGTGGACTGGCTCAAGCACGGTAAAGAGCGTGTCGAAGCGCTGGGCATGGACTTTGTTGTTGTAAATGCGGGTTCTGCCGCGGCACTCTGGGCAGAAATCGCAGCGGCAGAAGCAGACAAGCGTCCTGTCGTTGTCTTCAACTGGACACCGAACTTCGCCGAAGCCGTCTGGCCGGGTGAGTTTGTCGAATTCCCGGCTTGGGAAGACGGCTGTGACACCGATCCGTCCAAAGGCCCAAACCCTGATGCGCTTTATGACTGCGGCAACCCTGCTGACGGCTATCTCAAGAAAGCGGCATGGGACGGCATGAAAGACAAATGGCCAAACGCCTACGAGGTGCTGACCAAAATCTCGTTCACCAATGCACAGATCGCCGAAATGGCGCGTCTGGTCGACATTGAAGAGATGGAGCCAGAAGAGGCCGCTGAAGAGTGGCTGAGCGCGAATGAAGACGTTTGGAAAGGCTGGCTGCCAGAAGGCGCAAGCTGATCTAACTGACCACCAATTCCCCTGTCCAATCCTTGGATTGGGCAGGGGTGTTTCTTCGGGCCGCCGCGATATATGCGCGCCCTAACGAATATTGACCCGAGAGACCAACCGCCCAATGACCGATGCCCCCGTCATTTCATGCCGAAATGCATGGAAATTGTTTGGCCCCAACCCCAAGCAATACCTCTCACAAATGTCACCGGGTCGCAGCTACGACGATATCCGCGCAGATGGCTACATTGCTGGTGTAAAGGATGTGACCGTGGATGTGGGGCGTGGCGAGATGCTTGTCATTATGGGCCTGTCCGGATCGGGTAAATCCACTCTGGTGCGCTGCCTGTCGCGTTTGCATGACATCACGGGCGGGACTATTGAAGTCGAGGGGCAGGACATCATGGCCCTGCCTGAAAAAGAGCTGATTGAGCTCAGACGCTCAAAAATGGGCATGGTATTCCAATCCTTCGGGCTTTTGCCGCATCGCACCGTGCTGGAAAATGTGGCGTTCCCGCTCGAGATGCGGGGGCAGGACAAACATGCGCGTCGTGCGCGCGCGCTTGAGGTGATTAATCTTGTAGGACTGGACGGGCGCGAGGACTATTTCCCACGCGAGTTATCAGGTGGTCAGCAACAGCGTGTCGGCATCGCCCGTAGTCTGGCGATTGAGCCCGACATCTGGTTCCTTGACGAACCTTTTTCGGCGCTTGATCCACTTATCCGTCGCGAGATGCAGGACGAATTCCTGCGTCTTCAAGAAATGCTGGGCAAGACTATTGTCTTCATCACCCATGACTTTGACGAGGCGCTGCGCCTTGCCGACCGGATCGCCATTATGAAGGATGGTGCAATCGAGCAGTGCGATACACCTGACAAGATCGTACTCGACCCGCAGACGTCCTATGTGCGAAAATTTACGGAAGAGATCGAAAAAGCCCGTGTTGTCCATGCCAGTGTTCTGGCCGGACCTGTGAATGGAGCCGCCATAGAAGGCGAGGCAATCCCCGGCCATCAGACAATACAGCAACTGGCGCGTCAACTGGTGAATGACCAGCGTGATCATCTGCCGGTGGCAGACAAAGATGGCAAAATCACTGGCGTTATGCCGCGTCAAAAGGCGCTTGATCTGTTGCTGGGGGATGCTTCGGATGGCTGACGTCGCCACAAACTCCGATCCTGCTGCGGTTGTGCAACGTGGCACTGGCCTGCGTGCGATGCTTGAGGATAAGACTGTGGCGCGCGGCATATTCTGGGCACTTTTGGGTGTTGCTGCTGTTCTCACAGTTTTGCGGCCCTGGCTGCCGGATGGGTTGGTACGTATTCCCGAGGTACTTTTGCTGCCGTGGCGTGATTGGATTGACGCAGCTTTTCAACTTATCGCCTTTGATCTTGGGTTTATCCATGTCACCCGGTTCCTGAGCGGCATTTTGGAATTTGTGCTCGATGCCGTGGCCAACATTCTTTATGGCCGCGCCCGTTGGCCGCGGTTTGAGGCTCTGCCATGGACGGTCATCGCCTCTGGCGCCGCTATCCTGGGATATGCGCTGGGCGGCTGGCGTTTGGCGCTGTTGGCGGGCGGCACATTTGTCTGGGCTGCTCTCATTGGTCAATGGAAGTGGACCATGGAAACGATGAGCGTGATCACGCTCATCGTTTCCATGGTCCACT
>JBCAZO010000058.1:0-9680 GCA_038532975.1 Pseudomonadota bacterium | reverse complement strand
AAGCTGGCAGTCTTTTCCTGGTGGAATGGGCATGGTGCCCACATGTCACCCTTGCCCTGATTGGACTTGCGCGCATCCCACATCACCTTGCGGCCCACCACTTGCACGATCGACGTGCGGGTGCGCAACTCATCAAGGAATCCGGGTGGCAGGCTCATGGACTATATATGCGGCAAGACACGCCGCTCGCCAAGGCGCATCCGCAGAGTATTCTCAGGGATCGTAGCCCAAACAGCTTTTCTCGTAGGTTGCGCCGATGGTCTCGGCGGCCCCATCTTCGGCAATCACCTCTGCCTCAAGCGTGTAAACCCAATCCACCAAAGGGCCGACCGTGGGTTGATATTTCTCCGCCACAGCTGAGTCGCCAGTCATGAACAGGTCTTTGACGGCGTTGATGCCCGCCCCGCCAGCACGTTCTGCAACAGCCTGGGACACGATACCGGCCGTCACAGCGCAGGTTTCTTTTTGTTTTTCGTCATTTGCCAATGCAGGGCTTATCGTGCCGATAAACACCCCCGCGCAAAGCGCGATTGCGATACGTGGCATATTACTGGTCCCTCATGCCTCAATTTTTGAGACTTTGGCAGTCTCAGCCAAGCGCCGCAACCCCTTCCATGGCGTCAGTGATCTCATGCAGCGCTGTGCGGGCAAAGGCGCGGAAGATCATGAGCCGGAACTCGGTCTCAGAAATCCGGGTGATCGAGCTCATCATGTGGGCAAATTCCGTGCGTGCCGTGCTGTTGACCGGGAAGCGCGCCAAACGCGTGTCGATTGGCGCAAGTCGCGCCAGCGCATCCTCGATTCCCTCGCCGCGGAACGAAAGCACCGCCCAGGCATCCGACTGATCCGTCAACGCGGCCTCCTTGGCCAGTGCCGGGTCCGGCTTCTCCCCGATCAATAGCGCCATTTCGCGCCCGAACCAAAGGCAGCTTGCCTTTTTGCCCGGCACAAACTTGTTTGGCTCGGGAAAGGTGATCCCATGTGCCTTTTTCAACAGATCGGACACAGCTTTCTGTCGCCCCGGATAGGGCGCAACCGAGGTGATTGGGCCAAGGCCGACCACCTCGTGCACCACCATCGCGCCGACCTCAACGGGCGTTGCACCCTGCAAGGGCGTTGTTGGCTCAAGCTTAACCACGCATCCGCCCTCCTGTGATATCGAACTGTATAGGATCCACCACCTCGCAGAGCGTTGAGACGCCGTTCAGATGCTCGACCATGCGCACCTGTTCCCCATGCCGCGCCCGACCGTGTTTGAGAAACCCAAGCCCGATCATGTGGCCAAGCTCGGGGGAAAACCCGACCGAGGTGATATAGCCCTGATCATGTTCGCTCTGCACTTCGGCGTCAGGATTGAAAAGATGCGCCCCGGAAATGAGTTGCTTGACCGTGCCGATGGGCTTCAGCCCAACCATCTGCTCGCGCGCTTCATCCATAAGGCCCGGACGGGTGGCCATCGTCTTGCCGATGAAATCCTTCTTGCGGCTCATCATCCCTTGCATGCCAATGTCAAAGGCCGTCACGCGGCCATGAATTTCAGCATGGGTGATAAAGCCTTTCTCAATGCGCATGACATTGAGCGCTTCCATGCCGTACGGTCCGCCCTCCAGCGCCTCGGCGCGGCTGAGCAGCACATCAAACAGCGCCGACCCATAGCGTGCAGGCACTGCCAGTTCATAGGCCAGTTCCCCAGAGAAAGAGATCCGGAAGAGACGGGCGTTTACATCGCCAATGGTCATATCTCCGCAGGCCATGAACGGCCAGTCGTCATCGCCCAGTTTCTGATCCAGCAAGTCTTCCAGAAGCACGCGTGATTTCGGCCCGGCCACGGCGAACTGCGCCCATTGCTCGGTCACTGAGGTGAACCGCACCGCCATTTTGGCGCAAAACGCCTGTTGCACGAAGTCGAGGTGCCGCATGACCTGCCCTGCGGCGGCAGTGGTGGTTGTGACGAGGAAATGCTCCGGCCCCAGACGCGCGCAGGTGCCGTCATCCATGACATGCCCGTCTTCACGCAGCATGAGGCCATACTTCACCCGACCCTCTTGCAGGGTGGACATCATGCCAGTGTAGACAAAATCAAGAAACGCCCCCGCATCCGGCCCCTGCACGTCGATCTTGCCCAGCGTTGAGACATCGCAAATGCCGACAGTCTCACGCACCATCCGCACCTCGCGGTCACAAGACTGCCGCCAATGCGATTCACCCGCCTGAGGGAAATAGCTGGGCCGGTACCACAGCCCAGCCTCGATCATCGGCGCGCCCAGTGCGATGGTGCGATCATGCGAGGTGGTGAAGCGCTCGGGCGCAAAACTTTTGCCCTGTCCACCAGCACCCAGAGCCGCGATAGGCACGGGGATGAACGGCGGGCGATAAGTCGTTGTGCCTGTTTCAGGAATCCCCTGACCGGTCGCATCCGCCAGGACCGCCAGCGCAGCGATGTTGGAGTTCTTGCCCTGATCGGGGGCCATGCCCTGCGTGGTGTAGCGCTTCATATGCTCAACCGAGCGGAAATTCTCGGTTGCGGCCTGCTTCACATCCTTGACGGTCACATCATTCTGGAAATCGAGCCACGCGCGGCCCTTGCCCGGCACAGACCAAAGCGGCGTGATCTCGTAAGCGCCATCCTCGGCTTTGGGCAGTTTCACCTTCGCGTGTTTGAATCCCAGATCCCCGAGAACAGCCTGCGCGGCCTCGACCCCGCTTTGCAGACAGCCCGCAGTCGAAAAAATGCCTTTCGCCGCCCCTGCCACTGTCATGCCGGGAATGGCCCCCTCAACCGGGACGAATGCCGCGATGCGCTCGTCCCAAACCGGACGCCCACCCATGTGACAGCTGAGATGCACAGACGGGTTCCAGCCGCCGGAGATGGCCAGGCAATCGGTCTGTATTTTCTCCGTCTCGCCGTCTTGCTCTATGGTGATTGCCTCAAGCGCGCGCCGCCCTTCAGCATTGCTCACCTGCGCGCCTGGGTAAAATGGAAGGCCCAGAGTGCACTCCGCCTCCGGCCGCGCGTCGATCAGGGCCGCGACATGCACACCCGCCGCCTGCAAATCTGCCACGGTCCGATGGCCCGCATCAGAATTGGCAAAGACCGCCACCCGCTGACCCGGGCAAACTCTCCAGCGATTAACATAAGCGCGCAAGGCTCCTGCCATCATGATACCGGGGCGGTCGTTGTTTGGGAACGCGATGGGCCGCTCAATCGCACCCGCGGCCAGCACCGAGCGCTTGGCCACGATCCGCCAAAATGTCGCCTTGGGCGCGCCCGAGCGCACGGCCACTTCGGGCGCGACGCGTTCAAGCGCGCCGTAGGTGCCCTGATCATAGGCTCCAACCACAGCGGTGCGCGTCATCACGCGAACGTTTGACATCTCTGACAAACGCTTAAAAAGCATTTCTGCCCAAAGGCTTCCCTGTTGATCTTCAACCTCATCCCGTTCGGCATTCAGCCGCCCACCCACACGCGTGTCTTCATCCGCCAGGATCACATCCGCCCCGGTCTCGGCGGCTGTCAGGGCCGCCATAAGCCCCGCAGGCCCCGACCCGATGATCAGAAGGTCACAGAACGCATAAGCCTTGTCATATTTGTGTCGCGCCGCCTCCGGGCTGAGCGCGCCCAGTCCTGCCGCACGGCGGATTACTGGTTCATATATCTTTTCCCAGAACGCCTTGGGCCACATGAACGTCTTGTAATAAAACCCAGCACCTAAAAAGGGCGCGAAAAGGTCGTTCACCGACATGAGGTCAAAGTCGACGCTGGGCCAGCAATTCTGGCTATGTGCCTCAAGCCCTTCGGCCAGCTCCACCATCGTGGCACGTGCATTGGGTTCCTGACCTGGCCCACGTCCCAGAGTGACCAAGGCATTGGGTTCTTCGCTGCCAGCGCTGAATATCCCACGCGGGCGATGATATTTAAAAGAGCGCGCCACAACTTTGATATCATTGGCCAAAAGCGCTGAAGCCAACGTGTCACCCGCATAACCCAGATACCGTCGACCGTCATAGGAAAAGCCAATCCGCCGACTGCGATCAATAAGACCTGCGCCCTCCAGCCTCATGACGCGCTCTCTTCTGCCAGCCGCGTGGCGATCACCTCATGCGTGGCGGTGTTGCGTGTCACCACAACCCACGCGCCACAACCCATTTCATGATACCAAAGGTCGCGCGTCTCACCGCAGGGGTTGTCGCGGTTGTGGACATAGTCGTCCCACGCCTCAGAACCGGCATCCTCTGCCGGGCGATCCAAAGCCAGTGCATGGCCGGAGTAATAGAACTCGCGACGATCACGCTCTCCGCATATGGGACACATTAACCTCATGGTGCAAGACTCTGATCTTCGTAGTTTAAAATGATCTCACTTGGCATATCGCCAGCCTCAATGCAGATTATGTTGCGCACCGGTGCCCTCCTCATCCATCAGGCCATAGCCTGTCTTGAAGCGGTCCAAACGCAACCGCGCTGCAGCTTTATGCGGGGTGCCTGTTGCGACCAAATGCGCCATGCAATTCCCAGAGCCCGGCACCGCCTTGAAGCCGCCGTAGCACCAGCCGCAATTGAGAAAGAGCCCGTCGATATGGGTCTTGTCGATGATGGGGCTGCCATCAGGGCTCATATCCATGATCCCGCCCCAGCTGCGCAGCACCTTGGCCTGCCCGATCATCGGCATAAGGGTCATGCCCGCCTCCATCACATGCTCGACCAATGGCAGGTTACCGCGCGCCGCATAAGAGGCATACATGTCCAGATCCCCGCCAAAGACCAGCCCACCCTTGTCCGACTGGCTGATATAGAAATGCCCCATGCCAAAGCTGATCACATGGTCGATGCAAGGCTTTAGCCCTTCGGTGACAAAAGCCTGCAGCACGTGGCTTTCAATCGGCAGGCGCATCCCGGCCATGGCGGCGGTCTGGCTTGAGCGTCCGGCGGTGATCATCGCGAGCTTCTTGGCGCGAATGGCCCCGCGCGAGGTCTGCACGCCTGTCACTTTGCCATTTTCGATATCGATACCCGTCACTTCGCAGTTCTGGATCAGGTCCACACCTCGGTCACTTGCCCCGCGCGCATAGCCCCACGCCACCGCATCGTGACGCGCCGTGCCAGCTCGGCGTTGCAAAAGGCCGCCGTAGATCGGAAAACGGGCCTGATCATAGTCGAGATAAGGCACCATGCGTTTGAGCTGCGCGACGCTGAGAAGCTCGGCATCATCGCCCTGATTGCGCATGGCATTGCCGCGCCGGATGGCAGCGTCGCGCTGTCCGTCAGAATGAAACAGAACGATCTGACCACGCTGCGAATGCATGACGTTGTAGTTCAGGTCTTCTTCCAATGCTTCCCAGAGCTTCAACGAATGACTGTAAAACTCTGAATTTCCGGGAAGAAAATAGTTCGCGCGCACAATCGTCGTGTTACGTCCCACATTGCCGCCGCCAAGATAGCCTTTCTCCAACACGGCGACATTGGTAATCCCGTGTTCCTTGGCCAGGTAGTACGCCGTTGAGAGACCATGCCCGCCGCCGCCAATGATCACCACGTCATAGGCGTCTTTAGGGCTCGCATCGCGCCAATGCGCAGACCAGCCCTTGTTGCCGGTCAACCCTTCCTTGATCACACGCAGCCCCGAAAACCGCATCACATTCTCCTTTAAAGCGTTTAGCGATAAACCTGACTCACAGATGATCGCGAAACGCAGCGCGACACTCAATCGTTGCACGCGTTTCGCCTTTCGCTGATGTCTCAGGTTAAAGGCGAAACGCTTTGGTGCATGGACCGGAGTGAACCAATTTGCGCGGGCGGACGCAATCAGTTGCGGCAAATTCTTGATCCAAAACCGACATGCGTGAAAGTTCACAAAGCGTACGGATTACTTCAAATGATCTGGCCGCGCGGCCTTACGTGTTTCAAGCGTGATCACTTCGACAGGCGCGATGGGTGCGCCATCGCTGCGGCGCAAGGGGCTGTTGCCACCTCGCCCGGTGATGCGAGCCAGCAAGGCGCGACTCAGCGCGGCAGCAAGTATTTTGACCATACCCGATGATTTTTCGGGCGCGCCCATGCCAGGGCGGGCGCTTTCGACAAAGGCGTGACATCGCACCCGTCCCATTACGGTGTCAGCCTCTTCAACTTCCGGCTGGCGAAGCGGTATGCTGACAAATGGCACGTTGAGATTGCGTAAGGTGCTGAACATCAAGGTCCCACAGCACATTGCATACCAACGATACCCACTGCGCGGCGACAACTTATATATTTTAAGGTTTTCAACGCCTTGCAGAAACGTCATTCGGTCCGGGGTGCTCTGCCAGATATCGGACGCGCCCACAGGAGTCAGCGTATCCTGATCCGGATCATTGAGCCGCGCCGCTGTCTGGCAATCCCCGCAATAGCACCTTAGCCGCGTGCCCGCCGCAAAGGCAGGCACATGGATTATCGTTTTTGTGGCACCGCAACGGCACGTATGAGAGACGTCACCGCGCACCACACCAGCGCTCAGAGACCGAGCGCCCGATAGCTTGCCGCCACCTTTTCAATGGCCACGAGGTACGCCGCTGTGCGAAGGTCATTCACATCGTCGCGCCCGTGCCAGACCTCGCGCATCGACTGATAGGCTGTGCGCATTGTGTCATCGAGCCCCGAGCGCACAAGCTCAAGTTCACCCGCGCCGCGCAGATATTTCTGCTTGAAGCCCGGTGTCAGGGTCCAACCCAGTTCTTTGTCGGCGCTCAGTTGTTCCAGCTCGTCCACGATTAACTGGTGGCGCGCCTCTTCCTGGCGGCGACCCATCCGGCCAAAGCGGATATGGCTGAGGTTTTTGACCCATTCGAAGTAAGACACGGTCACGCCCCCGGCATTGGCATACATGTCCGGGATAATCACAGTGCCTTTTTCGCGTAGGATATCATCGGCCCCAGCTGTCACAGGGCCATTTGCAGCCTCAATGATCAGCGGCGCCTTGATCCGGTCAGCATTGCCCATGTTGATCACGCCTTCCAGAGCCGCGGGAATAAGGATGTCGCATTCCTGTTCCAGCACGGCGGATCCCTCGGCCTGATGCGCCGCATCGGGAAAGCCCGTCACGCCCCCATGTTTCATGATCCAGTTGCGCACCGCTTCGACATCAAGACCCTTTTCATTAAAGAGCGCGCCGTCGCGCTCAATGATCCCGGTGATGACACAGCCATCTTCTTCCTGCAGGAATTTCGCCGCGTGATAGCCCACATTGCCTAAGCCCTGCACAATGACCCGCTTGCCATCCAATGTGCCGCTCATCTTGGCCGCTTTGATGTCTTCGGGGTGCCGAAAGAATTCCTGCAACGCGTATTGCACACCGCGCCCCGTAGCCTCTGTCCGCCCCTGAATGCCACCAGCGTTCACAGGCTTACCCGTGACACAGGCGCGGCTGTTGATGTCTGTGGTGTTCATGCGACGATACTGGTCCGCGATCCAGGCCATCTCACGCTCGCCCGTGCCCATGTCGGGGGCCGGCACGTTCTGTGATGGGTGGATCAGGTCGCGCTTGGCCAATTCATAGGCAAACCGGCGTGTGATCAGCTCCAGCTCGTGATCGTCCCATTCGCGCGGATCAATGCGCAATCCGCCTTTTGAACCGCCAAAGGGCGCCTCAACCAAAGAGCACTTGTATGTCATAAGCGCGGCAAGCGCCTCGACCTCGTCCTGGTTCACGCCCATGGCATAGCGAATACCGCCCTTGACCGGTTCCATATGTTCAGAATGCACGCTGCGATACCCGGTGAAGGTATGGATCTGTCCACGCAGTCTCACGCCGAAACGCACCGTGTAGGTCGCGTTGCAAACGCGAATTTTTTCTTCCAAACCTGGCGGCAAATCCATCAGCGACACGGCACGGTTGAACATAAGATCCACACTTTCTCGGAAGCTTGGTTCTTTGATAGGCGCGTTCATTGGGTTCTCCTCCCTTCGCGGTATGTTGATAAGCTGCTTCTATCCGGCGCTTTTCACCACATCGTTAAAGGAGAACGGAAAATTGTCCAGCAACACGAGGCGGGGATTCGAAGAAAAGCTGGCGAAGATCGTTAATTCACAGGTTTGTCTCCGGACAGAAAACAAAAGTTAATTTCGCGTCGTTTTGTAAAGCAAAGACCCTTCAATCCGACCTATTTTGAAAGCCGTGCGCCATAATTTGAACACACACCTCTACGATAAACGCTACGTCGAATTCCGTTTATAGGGGCGTATTCCGCCCTACTGAGGTGTCATTATGATGGTTTACACTGGACCAACCAAGAAGGGCCGTAAGGGTGTGTGTGCCCGGTCGTCCTTAAATTCAAAATCTTCGCGACTTTCACGCGCATTCCGCAAATCTGAAGAGGGGTCTGCCACGGTTCTGACGCTCTTCATCTTCATCGTCATGCTGATCATGGCGGGCATAGGCATCGACATGATGCGCTTTGAGATGGAGCGCGCGCGCCTGCAGGCGACGCTAGATGCCGCTGTGTTGGCCGGTGCTGGCGCTCCCTTTGGCGATGATCCAGAGGCTATCGTGCAAGATTACTTTGCCAAGGCGGAAATGTCGGAGTTCCTGAATGAATTCGAGGAAGGCGATGTTCAGACATCTTTCAACTCCTCCAGAGTTCATGCCAGTGCCGAGATGACCATGGACACCTATCTGATGCAGCTTTCGGGTGTTGAAACATTGACAGCGCTTGCTGCATCAACTGCCGAGACGCGCATTCCAAAACTGGAAATTGCCCTTGTTCTCGACGTGTCGAATTCGATGAATAACAATAGCAAGATCGGCAATCTGCGCGTCGCTGCGCGGGATTTTGTAACGACTATCATGAATTCGGCTGAAGAAAACAACGCCGTGATTTCGGTCGTGCCTTTCAGCACTTCAGTGGCACCTTCACAAGAAATCTATGACGCGCTCCTGGTAGACGAAAAACATGATTATTCAAACTGCCTGGTATTTGACGACGATGATTACAACAGCACCGCACTGGTGACAGATACGGCGGCAAACCTGGACATTACCCTGCAACCTATCCGTCAGGCGATTTATACATCGCGTTTCGGCAATTTCGATGACCTGAACCAACCCTGGCGTTCTTGCTACACAGAAGATGGCTATCGCATTAAGCCTTTCTCGGCGAACGAAAGCCAACTGCACACAACAATCAACAACTTGATTGCAGACGGCAACACAACCGGTAGCCTTGGCATTAAGTGGGGCGCGGCGCTGCTCGATCCGAGTTTCCGTGATGTGACCACTTCGCTGATTAGCTCAGGGCACATGGATGCAGCCTTGAATCGTGTCCCTGTCGACTATGACGAGGGCGATACGGTGAAAGCCATCGTGATGATGGGTGATGGCAAGAACACAACCACGTACTTCCTGCCGGAAAATAGCAGCTACCGCGGGCCGGATTCCGAAGTTTTCAAAGTTCGGTACACAGACGAAGAATTCCACTACGTCTACTATCGGTACAATGCAAACTACCGGTCTTACAGCTCAAGCTACGAGTATCTGTGCTCCAGCGCTTATCCAGATTGGCTATGTGAATACCAATCTGTGGATTACACGAACTATTACATCCGTGATGTCGACGATCACTACCCGCCGGGCCTCTTGACCGGACCGGGTGATGACCTCGATGACATCACGGATGTAATAGTTCGTGTAATCCACAGATTGGTATTCACAT
>JBCAZO010000057.1:0-9752 GCA_038532975.1 Pseudomonadota bacterium | reverse complement strand
CTGAAGGCTTTCGGGCACGTCGCCATTCACGATCCGCAGGGCCAGCCCTTCGGCAATCGCAGTTTTGCCCACGCCCGGTTCCCCAATCAGAACCGGGTTGTTCTTGGTCCGGCGGCTCAGTACCTGCATGGCGCGGCGAATTTCGTCGTCGCGGCCTATGATGGGGTCAATCTTGCCGTCCGCTGCCGATTTCGTGAGGTCAGTGGCGTATTTTTCCAATGCTTCATAGGTGTCTTCGGCACTGGCTGTATCGGCCGTGCGCCCCTTGCGCACATCGTTGATCGCAGCATTGAGCGCCTGTGCATTCACGCCGCCTTGCTCCAATGCATCTCGCGCCGGGCTTTTGACTACGGCCAACGCAGTCAGAAGCCGCTCAACCGGCACAAAACTGTCGCCCGCCTTCTTGGCAACCTTGTCGGCCTCGTCCAGAACCTTGGCGGTTTGACCATCCATATAGATCTGACCGGCATCGCCCGTAACCTGTGGGATTTTGCCCAATGACAAGTCGAGCGCCTCAACCACGCGCTGCGGCTGTCCGCCGGCCCGGCGAATGAGATTGCTCGCCAGTCCCTCAGGATCATCCATCAGTGCTTTCAGAATATGTTCGGGCGCTAGTTTCTGGTGATTTTCCCGCATTGCGATCATCTGCGCGGCCTGAATAAAACCGCGTGACCGCTCGGTGAACTTGTTTAAGTCCATCCTCGATCTCCTTCTCTAAGCGTTCCACCTTTGGCGCACCCAGCATTAGGCATACACCGGTCGGGAACCTCACTAGCAAAGATGGGTAACGCGTCTGTTATCTTCAAGACCATGCTGCCACATCTCGACAAAATCGCTCTGATTCAAGTCTCTAGCACGAAACCGTGAGTCATATTGCAATAGAGCCGAAACGGACCCACTTGCTCACATAGTTATCCACAGGCACGCAAGCCTGAAAGACAAGGAGCAGTCCCATGATTATCGAAGCCCTGGCATTCGACACCATACGATATAACCCAGAAATAGAAGGCTTTGAGGCCTCTGTCCGCATTCGCGACGCCGTCTGGGTGTACAATTACCCTGTGCACATCAAAGCGCCTTTGCAGGCTGATTATGCACTGGTCGCCAGCAGCCTGGTGCAAAAGGCACGGGACCAGCACAATTCGCAGGTCAAGACAATGCGTTCACAAGTCCTGCGCGCAGCGCAAACCCCCGCTTTGGCGGCCTGAAATTATAAAGGTGGGTTGACCCCGGGGAGAGTGACCGCAAGAAAGACGCAGTCCTTTTGCGTGCCGGAGCCCACCCCATGTCCCCCACCTTGCCATCTGATGACCGGCTGATCGTGGCCATCGACCTGCCCAATGCGTTGGCGGGTCTGCAATTGGCCGAACAACTGGGTGACGCGGTTTCGTTCTACAAGATCGGACTGGGCATGCTCACCGGCGGCGGACTGGCTCTTGCCAATGAACTAAAACAGGATCACGGCAAGCGCATTTTTCTCGACATGAAACTCTTCGACATCGGTGCCACAGTGGAAAACGCGGTGCGTGGACTGGCGCAATTTAACCTCGATTTTTTAACGGTGCATGGCGATCCGCATGTCGTGCGCGCTGCGCGCGAGGGTGTGGGCGGCAAGGACATGAAGATCCTAGCTGTGACCATCCTGACGTCGCTTGATCGCGGCGATCTAGATGCCGCACTTATTTCATCGGGCGACATCGCTGATCTGGTTGCCACACGCGCCGCCCGCGCCTTTGAGGCTGGTGCCGACGGTGTGATTGCCTCCCCTCAAGAAGCGACGATGATCCGCGCCCTGCCTGAAGCAAAGGGAAAATTGATCGTGACACCCGGCGTTCGCCCGACGGGCAGCGCCCTGGGGGATCAGAAACGCGTCGCCACCCCGGCACAGGCTCTCAGCGATGGGGCAGATCATATCGTCGTCGGTCGTCCAATCTGGGCCGCAGAAAACCCAAGACTGGCCGCGCAGAGCATCCTTAAGGAGATCGCGGGTTAACCCGTCTTTCATTGTTCTCCAAATACTCAAATTCCCGCCATCCGACCCAAACACTTTCGCTTGGGCAGGGTCCGTCGTACATTACCCTGTATCGCCAAACAGATAGGTCCCATGCCTGCCTTCTGCCGAGATTGTCTGCACCCGTTTGAGACCGGCACGCGTTGTCCCGCCTGCCACAGTCCCCGTGTGCTTTCACACCCTGAACTCTTTGACCTTTCCATCGCCCACATGGATTGCGACGCCTTTTACGCAAGCGTCGAGAAACGCGACAACCCCGAGTTGGACTCCAAACCCCTCATCATCGGCGGTGGGCGTCGAGGCGTTGTCTCAACGGCGTGTTACGTGGCGCGCATCCGCGGCGTGCGCTCAGCCATGCCGATGTTCAAAGCACTCAAGCTGTGCCCGGACGCAGTCGTTCTCAAACCCCGTATGGCAGTCTACGCAGAGGTCTCCAAGCAGATTCGTGAGATGATGAAAGAACTCACACCCGATATTGAACCGCTATCCTTGGACGAGGCCTTTCTTGACCTCACAGGCACCGCGCGTCTGCATGGCGCGCCGCCCGCGATCATGCTGGCCCGGCTGGTGCGCCGGATGAAGGATGAGCTCGGTTTGACCGGGTCCATTGGCCTGTCACACAACAAATTTCTCGCCAAAATCGCCTCGGATCTCGACAAGCCGCGCGGATTTTCGGTGATCGGCAAAGAGGAAACCGCTGCGTTTCTGCATGATCAACCGGTCACACTTATCTGGGGTGTCGGGCAAGCCACACGTGCATCCCTTGAAAAGGCGGGAATTCGGCGATTTAGCGATTTGTTGCGATGGGACAAGATCGACCTCACCGCCCGCTTTGGCGCTATGGGGGATCGCCTATGGCATCTGGCACGTGGACAAGACCACCGCCGCGTTTCGGCCAATGCACCGGTCAAATCAATTTCGAATGAGACCACCTTTGCCGAAGACACAACGGACACCGACATCCTGGATGGTCATATCTGGCGGCTGGCAGAGAATGTCGCCGACCGCGCGAAAGCCCGTGCGTTGGCGGGACGTGTGGTCACGCTCAAACTCAAACGTGCAGATCACTCAATCCTGACCCGGCGTCTTGCCTTGCGCGACCCTACGCAACTGGCCGATGCGATTTATCGCACGGCGCGTGCTCTTTATGATCAGGTCGAGCCGGATCAACCCTATCGCCTCATCGGTGTGGGCATTTCGGAGCTTTGGCCAGAAAGCGCCGCAGACACCTCTGGCGACCTGCTTGACCCTCAGGCCCGCCAACGCGGCGAAGCCGAACGCGCCACAGACGAGATCCGTGCCCGGTTCGGTTCTGACGCAATCTTGAAAGGCAGGTCATTGAGGTAACGCACCTATGCTGAAACTCGACCATCTTACCGTGATCGCACCCACGTTGTCCCAAGGTGTGGAACATGTGCGAGACTGCATCGGGATCGACGTGCCTTTTGGCACGCGGCATCTCTACATGGGCACACACAATCACCGGCTTCAGCTTGGAAACAACAAGTATCTGGAGATCGTTGCGCTTGACCCAGAAGGTCGCGATCCCGGCCGTGCGCGATGGTTCGGCGTTGACGATGTAGCACAGGTTCGCCGTGACTGGGATGCAGGTCGGCGGTTGCGGGGTTGGGTGGCAAGCACCACGGACATTGACCGCTACGTCGCGGACTATCCGCATCTTTTTGGCGAGGTTGTCGGGCTGCCCTTCGACGCGCCGGGTTTTGCGTTTTCGATACCAAAGGATGGTTCATTGCCAGCGGATGGGGCGGTGCCGTCGCTGATTGACCACAAGAAAGATCCGACATGCATGTCGGACATACCCGACCTAGGCGCGCGACTGGTTGGATTTTCGGTAAAACACCCGGATGCAGATGCGCTCAGAAAGCTCTATGAGCAACTGGAGATCAACGCGCTTCCGACGATCGAAAGTGGCAGCACTCTCCGCTACGAAGCCCAGATTGAAACGCCCGCCGGTTTAAGAAAGCTCTCGTGAGCGACAGACCTTGCGATCCCGAGCCGACCCGGTTCATTCCGCCGCCAGCGGTTGCGCCTCGGGGCGGCCAATGCGGGCAATATCGGCGATGATTGCCTGCAGACGGCGCTTGAATGTGGCAAACTCCGCATTTGGATGGATCGTCTTTTCGTTCATGTAGAGCGCACGGTCGATCTCGACCTGTATTGCGTGCCTGCCATTCGCTGGGCGGCCATAATTCTGCGTGATAAATGCCCCCGCAAAAGGCGTATTGCGCGTCACTGCAAATCCGGCATGCACAAAGGCCGCCTCAATCCGATCCACAATTGCTTCACTGGCCGCCGCCCCGAAACGATCACCCAAGACAATCTCGGGCCGCTTGATTCCTGTGCGAACCACAGAATCCATCGCCTCATGCGGCATGGAGTGGCAATCAATCAGAATGGCCTCATCAAATGCTTCATGCGCCTGGTCCAATTCGGACTGAAGCGCGGTGTGATAGGGGGCCCAATAACGCTCAATGCGCTGTTGCGCCTCTGCCAAGGTGATCTTACCGCTGTAAATCGCCTGTCCATTGGCCACCACGCGCGGGATAACACCCAGACCTGATGAGACCCTCGGATTGTGCCCGCCCTTGCGCACGCCATCAATGAGAGCTGGATCAAGCTCTTCGATGCTGCGGTTCAAATCAACATAGGCACGCGGCACATTCGCAGTGATCAGGGATGCCCCGAATTGCGGGGCTACCTCAAAGAGCTGATCAACAAACGCGTCCTCTGAACTTCGGATCGCCTTTTCGTTCAACATCGAACGGCGCAGGAAATGCGATGAGTAGCCTCGACCGCTATGCGGCGAGGCAAAGACCACCGATGTGGTCCGGCGACTGGGACGTGTCAGCGAAAACGCAGTGTTGGTCATCATCTCTCCTACACGCCATAATAGAGCGAAATTGGCAATCTAAAAGCCCTTGATCCAGCCATCGACTCCTTTTATACACACGGCTCACCGGCGCGGTTTCCCGCGCCCCTCTTTATTTGGGGCATGTGAAGCGGTGGCGTGAACGGGCGATTAGCTCAGCGGTAGAGCACTTCGTTGACATCGAAGGGGTCACAAGTTCGATCCTTGTATCGCCCACCATATTTGCTGTGACGCCAGAGGCGGCACACCCGTTAACCCCGGCGCAAGCCCGCGCCACGACAAAGGAGACGACCGATGAAGGTCAAGAATTCGCTGCGGTCCCTGAAGAACCGTCACCGCGATTGCCGCGTCGTGCGCCGCAAAGGCCGCGTCTACGTGATCAACAAAACTCAGCGCCGGTTCAAAGCCCGCCAAGGCTAAGCCAACCTGCGCTGACAGAGTAAGACCCCGCCAGACCGGCGGGGTTTTTCTTTGGCGGTCACGCTTTGGTCCGGTCAGTGCACAATCGTTACCGGACAGGCTGATTTCTTGAGCACGTCCTGTGACACCGACCCCAGCAGGAAGGCTTTGAATCCGCCTTTGCCAGACGCACCCATCACGATCAGGTCAGCACCTTTCTCTATTGCAACGTCCACGATCTTGTACGCCGTGTCCCGTGACGTCTCGACGACCACTGAAACCTGTGTGGCCCCTGCCGAAAGCGCAGCATCCCGCGCCTGATGCTCTATCTTCTCGACATCCTCTTTGCTTACAGCGGCATAAACATCCTTGCGCCCGACGATAACCAAACGGACAATCAGGATTGTTAGCTCTGCGTTCAACAGGCTTGCAAGTTCCGCAGCGTGGTCCAGCGCCCGAAAGGATGCCTCCGATCCATCTATAGCGGCGAGAATATGTTTCATGAAGATAGCTCCTGTGGTTTGAACCTACTGTAATTGACCTTCGCCTTGTGGCGTTTGACCTCCGTCAATCCGGCGAAAAATGAGCCGCTTGCTCTATTAGATGATGTGCGACTTGCGACGTGGTTCCACACCGGATGCGCGCGCCCTCTGGACAGACTCGCCCAGCGCTGTCAGAATTTGATCAAATTTGGATCAGGTATCGGAGGCTCCCATGAAAGACGACAATTTTCTGCGTGAGATGAACGCCCGCCATCTGTGGCATCCGATGGGCCATCCCGGCGAGCAACAGGCCCATGCGCCAAAAATCATCAAGGGAGCCGAGGGCGTCGAGATTATTGACCTCGATGGCCATCGAACCGTTGATGCCGTGGGCGGTCTCTGGTGCACCAATCTGGGGTATTCCAATGACGCGATCAAACAGGCGATTTCCGATCAGCTTTGGGAACTGCCCTATTATTCCGCCTTCGCAGGAACCTCGAACCCTCCAGCGATCGAGGCCTCTTATGCGGTGCAGGAATTCTTTGCCGAAGACGGCATGACGCGGGTGTTTTTCACCTCTGGTGGCTCCGACGCGGTAGACACCGCTTTGCGTATGGCGCGGCAGTATCATCGTCTCCGGGGCGAACATACGCGCACCAAATTCATCAGCCTGAAGAAAGGCTATCACGGCACGCATTGGGGCGGCGCGTCTGTGAATGGGAACAACAGATTTCGCATCACTTATGAACCGCTTCTGCCTGGCTGTTTCCATCTGCCGAGCCCGTATCCTTATCGCAATCCCTACGACGAAACTGATCCCGTCAAACTTGCCGAGAAGATCGCAGCGGCCTTTGTGGATGAGGTGGAGTTTCAGGACCCCAGCACCATCGCCGCCTTCATCATGGAACCCGTTCAAGGCGCAGGCGGGGTGATCGTACCGGATGCGTCATTCATGAAGCATATGCGTGAGGTCTGTGACCGCTACGGTATCCTGATGATCTCTGATGAAGTGATCTGCGGCTTTGGGCGCACAGGCGACTGGACCGGCGCGCGGCATTGGGGCGTAAA
Organism: Pseudomonadota bacterium; assembly: GCA_038532975.1. Taxonomy (GTDB): domain Bacteria; phylum Pseudomonadota; class Alphaproteobacteria; order Rhodobacterales; family Rhodobacteraceae; genus Roseovarius. The sequence goes on along the minus strand of JBCAZO010000057.1, from coordinate 2,902 downwards.
GCCGGATATGATGACCGTCGCCAAAGGCATCACCAGCGCCTACTTTCCGGTTGGTGGCGTGCTCGTCGGGGACAAGGTGGCTGATGTGTTTGAAAGCGCCGGAGCTGATGGGGCGATCTGGACGGGCTACACCTATTCGGCACACCCCGTGGGTGCCGCTGCTGTCGTGGCCTGCCTTTCTGAAACGCTGCGACTGGACACCAAAACAAACGCTGCAGCGAGAGGCGCACAACTCTTCGAAGGCGTGCAAAAACTAATGGAAAAATACGACATCATCGGCGATGTGCGTGGGGGCCATGGGTTGATGACCGGGATTGAGCTAGTGAGTGATCGCACCGCCAAAACGCCCATGGATATGGGCACGATCAAACGCGTGCATCAGGCCACATATGAGGCCGGCGCGATGGTCCGGATTGGGGGCAATAACCTTTTGATGTCACCGCCTCTGATTATCACAGAGGCCGAGATCGACCGGGTCTTGGCGGCGCTCGATGCTGGTTTTGCTGCGGCTTGATGTATATCTCCGAATAGTCGTTCGATAGTCGGATGATATTAAAGTACACCGGACGCGCCAAATCGCCGCGCCGCGAAATGTTTCGCGCGCGAAACACTTTAATTTCCTGTTAATTCTTACATCCCAGTCATCTACGACCATGCGCCCGGTGGTCGCAGGGTCAAGACTCTTAGCTGTGTCCAACTAGATAAGCTTCAAGCACCGGGCAGTTCCGCCCGTATACACAAGGCATATCCAATGGACACGCTGCTCCTATCGCGTATTCAGTTTGGAGCGAATATTTCGTTCCACATCCTGTTTCCGACCATCACCATCGCTTTGGGATGGGTGCTGTTCTATTTCAAATTGCGCTACAGCCGGTCTGGCGAAGAGCGCTGGATCAAGGCCTATCGGTTCTGGGTCAAGGTCTTTGCGCTCAGTTTCGCTCTGGGCGTAGTGAGCGGCATCACCATGTCATTTCAGTTTGGCACCAACTGGCCGGGCTTTATGGAAACCGTAGGCAACATCGCGGGGCCGTTGCTGGCCTATGAAGTGATGACAGCCTTTTTCCTAGAGGCAGTATTCCTGGGCATAATGCTTTTCGGCTTCAGCCGTGTGCCAAGCTGGCTGCACACAACTGCAACCTTCCTTGTAGCCTTTGGGACGACCATGTCGGCCTTCTGGATCCTTGTTCTTTCAAGCTGGATGCACACGCCCGCGGGCTTTGAAATGCGCGAAGGCGTGGCACATGCCACAGACTGGTTTGCAATCATCTTTAACCCGTCGATGCCCTATCGGCTAGCCCATATGCTGCTGGCGTCGGGTTTGACTGTGGCATTCCTTATGGCTGGCATTGGGGCGTATCGTTGGCTGCGGGACGACCGGGCGTATGATGTCCGTGTATCGCTTGTGACGGGACTGGGTCTGGGTGCCCTGCTGATCCCTGTGCAAATTCTGATGGGGGACTTTCACGGTCTGAACACCTTGGAGCATCAACCCGCCAAGGTCGCCGCGATGGAAGGCAATTGGGAAACACGTGGCAACGTGCCCTTGGTGCTCTTTGCGGTGCCGGATGAAGCGGCGCGTGAGAACAATTTTGAGATCAGCATTCCAAATGGAGCCTCACTGATCCTAACGCACAAAGCAGAGGGTGTGGTGCCCGGGCTGAATGATTTTGTGGCAGAGGATGGCACAGTACTGCATCCGCCCGTGGCACCGGTGTTCTACAGCTTCCGCGTTATGGTGGGCACAGGCATGGCCATGCTGCTGCTGAGCTGGGCAGCTGTTGCATTTATGGCTTACAAACGGCGTGGGCCAGAGGGTCTGCCAAAACCAATTCTCTGGGCTATGGTGCCGATGGCATTCTCCGGTTGGGTGGCGACCTTGGCGGGCTGGTACACGACCGAAATCGGGCGTCAGCCCTGGCTAGTCACAGGCGTGATGACCACAGAACAGGCCGTGGCGGATGTGCCGGCACCGATGGTGGCGACCACGCTCTTTGTGTACCTGGCAGTCTACGCCGCGCTTCTGATCGCTTACATTAGCGTTCTTTTTTACATCGCGCGAAATGGCGGTGCGGGATCGCGTGTCGGACGACCGGAACGCCCGGGCATGGCACCAATGCCAGCGGAGTAAGTGTGATGGAGATGTTTGGCGACCCGACCCAATGGCTGCCCCTGGTTTTTGCCGCCCTGATGGGGCTTTCGATCCTGATCTACGTCTGCTTGGACGGCTATGATCTTGGTGTCGGAGTTCTGTTCCCGTTGGCCAACGATGATGAAAAGGACCGCATGATCGCCTCGATTGGCCCCTTCTGGGATGCCAATGAAACCTGGCTGGTTCTGGCTATCGGTATTCTGCTGGTGGCTTTTCCTGCCGCGCACGGCATGATCCTGACGGCTCTTTACCTGCCGGTCGCGATTATGCTTATCGGGCTCATCCTGCGCGGTGTCGCGTTTGAATTTCGTGCCAAGGCAACACTCGGACGGAAGCCAATGTGGAACATGGCCTTTTATACCGGCAGCCTGATGTCTTCGCTGTCCCAGGGCTTTATGCTTGGCCTCTACATCATGGGTCTGGAAACTACGGCCTTTACACTAGGCTTCGCCACGATCACGGCTGTATTCCTTACCGTCGCTTATTCTTTCATTGGGGCCACATGGCTGATCCTCAAAACTGAGGATGTGTTACAGCAGAAAGCCGTGACTTGGGCACGTGGCGGCATTTGGGGTGTGGTTCTGGGTCTTGGCGCGGTATCTCTGGCCTCGCCCTTTGTCAGTCAGCGCATCTTCGACAAATGGTTCTCGGTGCCCGAGATTTTCCTTCTTGCGCCCTTGCCGGTCATGGCGGCTGGTCTGGTGCTGGCACTTTGGATCACATTGCGCCATCTGCCGGACAGTCAGGACCGTC
>JBCAZO010000056.1:0-9869 GCA_038532975.1 Pseudomonadota bacterium | reverse complement strand
GCCAAAGATCGGCAAAGGCGATCGGAGATTGGTTACGCGCCGGAGGGTATGCAATTGATCAGGCGTTGGTCTCAACCGCGACCCGCACGCGAGAGACCTTTGATGCTCTTGGGTTAGAGTGTGACGTAAACTACCTTGATCGGCTCTACCACGCCGGGGCGCATGACATGCGCGCAGCACTGGCCACAGCCACAGGCGACACGATTCTCATGCTCGGCCACAACCCCGGCATCGCCTGGTTCGCCCATGATCTTGTTGCCAAGCCCCCGGATCATCCGAGGTTTGATGACTACCCAACCTGTGCCACGCTGGTCGCACGGTTTGATATAGCACAGTGGCAGGACCTCAGACCGGGGCAAGGCCAAGTCGAGGCCTTTGTCATCCCACGAGAACTTTTGGGCGAGTAGCCTGGCATGTCTCTGCTCCAGCCTCTTTTTATCGGTTCAGAGATTTACCGCGGTTCCAGCTATGGCGAGAAACATCCGCTGAGCATCCCGCGCGTCCCAACCGTAATCGACCTGTGCCGCGCGATGGATTGGCTGCCAAAATCGCAATACCGCGTGAGCCCGATGGCCAAACCGGCGGCGCTGACTGCGTTTCACACGCCTGGCTACATTGAAGCGCTGAAAAACGCCGAAGCTGTGGGCACAGTTTCGGATGCGATACGGGTGAGGCATAAAATCGGAACGCTCAGCAACCCGGTCTTCTCGGAAATCTATCGCCGTCCTGCCACAGCAGCAGGTGGGTCCTTGCTTGCTGCTGAGCTGCTGGCCAAAGGCGGTGTGGTCTACAACCCCGGCGGTGGCACGCATCACGGAATGGCCGACCATGCGGCAGGGTTTTGCTATCTCAACGATCCGGTTCTGGCGATTAAGTCATTCCTCGCTCAGGGCCTCACACGCGTGGCCTACGTAGATATTGATGCACATCACTGCGATGGCGTGGCGGCAGCGTTTCATGGTGAAACGCGTGTTTTGATGGTCTCAACCCATGAAGAGCGCCGCTGGCCATTCACGGGGTCCCTCGAAGATCGCGCCGGGACACGGGCGATTAACGTGCCATTGCCCAGGGGCACGCAGGACGATGAGTTTCGTCTGGTCGCAGATGACGTCATCCTACCTGCTGTGCAGGCAATGCATCCCGAGGCGATTGTGTTGCAATGCGGGGCCGACGCTGTGGCTGAGGACCCGCTTGCGCGGCTCAATTTGTCCAATAATATCCATTGGGATCTGGTAAAATCCCTTGTGCCAATGGCGCCGCGCCTGTTGGTGCTGGGCGGCGGTGGATACAATCCATGGAGTGTTGGACGGCTGTGGTCTGGGGTCTGGGCGACACTGAACGGTATCGATATTCCGGATCGCTTGCCGGAAAAAGGCCGCGCGGTTCTCAACGCGCTTGCGTGGAACAGACAGCGCGGTGAACGACCAGATTACCTGGTGGAAACCCTGCGCGATGCGCCGCGCGAAGGCCCTATTTCAAAGGAAATACGCCACCGTGTGCAAATGCTACAAGCCCGGCGGCGCGTTTGGGTTTAACGCATTTGAGCCAAGCCCGCTCGGGTTGTAAGAGTACATCACCACGAGACAGCACTCTTTTTACTGGACCTTTGGTCGCAAGGTCTTGTCTAACAGAGCCTCATTCCCACCTAGAAAACAGATATATCGGACTGGCAATTTGAGGGGGGAAACAGACGTGAAAAGCATCATCGTCGCGAGTGATCTATCGAACCGATCCAGGGCAGCCTTGACGAGAAGTGTTACCTTGGCAACCAGCGTTGGCGCAAAGCTGCAGGTTGTGCATGTTGTCGATGGCGCCATGCCCACGGAAACCGCCGCCAAGGTCAAACAAGACGCTGAAACGAAACTTTTAGAGCAAGTGAAAGATGACGTGAAGGGGCGCATTCTCGATCACGAGATAACCGTCTTGATTGGCGATCCGATCGAAGAGATCACCGCAATTCTTCAGAAGTCTGATGCCGAACTTCTGGTGGTTGGGATCCATCGCAGACGTGTTTTCATGGATCAAATTCGAGAGACCACGATGGAACACCTGGTGCGGTCCAGCCGACTTCCGGTGTTATTGGTGGTTCAGCATGCCGAGCAAGACTACACACATGTCTTGGGCGGGGTCGACCTGTCCTCGGTCTGTGCAGGGGCTCTTAGAAAGGCGCACCAGATTGCACCAAACGCAAAATGGACGTTGTTCCACGCGCATGAGGTGTCTTTCCGCCAAGAAGCAGAACGGGACTATACCACGTGGAAAGCTCTGTCCGACTTGCCGCCCAACTTACCTATGCCCATTTTTGTTGAGGCCAGAGCCGGTGATGCGGTTCACGACCTGATGAAAAAAGGCGACTACGATCTGTTGGTCATTGGCGCGCATACGCGGTCAAACATTGGGCGTTATGTTCTTGGGGGCTTCACATCCGGTCTGGTTCGGAAACCACCCTGTGACTTACTTGTAGCACGATAGAGCAATTTTCCTGTACCGCCGCCGGTTATGGCTGAATGCAGAAAAAAGACCCCGCGTTTTCAATGCGGGGCCTCTCTGTTTGTCCGGCTACAGTCAGTGCCCGAGAATCTGGCTCAGGAATAGTTTGGTCCGCTCAGATTTTGGATTGTTGAAGAACTCTTCTGGTTCGTTCTGTTCCACAATCTGGCCCTGGTCCATAAAGATCACGCGGTTCGCCACCTGACGGGCAAAACCCATCTCGTGCGTCACGCAGAGCATGGTCATGCCTTCTTCGGCCAACTCGACCATTGTGTCGAGCACCTCTTTGATCATCTCCGGATCAAGCGCCGAGGTGGGCTCGTCAAAGAGCATGATGCGCGGCTTCATGCAAAGCGAGCGGGCAATCGCCACACGCTGTTGCTGACCCCCTGAAAGCTGACCAGGATACTTGTCGGCCTGTTCGGGGATCTTCACCTTGCCAAGATAGTGCATCGCCACTTCTTCTGCTTCTTTCTTGGGCGTTTTGCGCACCCAGATCGGAGCCAGGGTCAGGTTTTCAAGGATCGTCAGATGCGGGAAGAGGTTGAAGTGCTGGAACACCATGCCAACCTCGGATCGTATCGTATCGATGTTCTTGATGTCTGAGCTTAGCAGAGTGCCATCAACTACAATCTTGCCTTGCTGATGCTCTTCCAGCGCGTTGATGCAACGAATGAGCGTGGATTTACCGGACCCTGAAGGCCCAGCAATCACAATCCGTTCGCCCCTGTAAACGGTTAGGTCAATGTCACGTAAGACGTGGAACGACCCATACCATTTGTTCATATTTTCGATCTGGATCGCGACTTCGTCGCTGACCTGTAGTTGAGCGGCTTCCGCCATTTGGAACCCTCCTTTTAACGATGATCTGTCGCAAGCTCACGTTCGAGCCATTGCGAGTATTGAGAAATGCCATAGCAGACGACGAAGAATAGGATCGCGGCAAAGCCGAAAAGTTCCCAGTAGACGCCGTTCCACTCGGTCGAGGCAAGGATTGGACCCCGGATCATGCCAACCAGGTCGAACATGGAGATAACCGAAACAAGCGTGGTGTCTTTGAAAAGACCCACCGCCACGTTCACGATGCCTGGAATGGAGATTTTGAGCGCCTGAGGCAGAATGATAAGCCGCATGGCTTGCGGATAATCGAGGCCTAGACTGTCTGCTGCCTCATACTGACCACGCGGCAGGGCGGCAAGAGCGCCCCGGATCACCTCGGCAATGTAGGCTGACGAGAACATCGTGATCATGATGATCACCCGCAGGATCAGGTCAAAATTCGTGCCGGGTGGCAGGAAGTAGGCCAGAACCACGTTGGCTACAAAGAGCAATGTGATAAGTGGCACACCGCGCACAAACTCGATGAAGACCACACAGATCCATTTGATGATCGGCATGTCAGATTGGCGACCCAGGGCCAACGCAATGCCTAAAGGCAAAGACAGTGACACACAGACCGTGCCGAGGATCAGGTTGAGCATAAAGCCACCCATGTCCCGCGAAGGCACGGCGGATAGAAGCGTGTTTCCAGAAGACACCGCGTTGGTGATCATACCACCAACCCACCAAGTGATCAGGGCTGCGGCAATCGCGCCGAAGAAGCCAGCGGCGAAGGAATTGGCCACAAACCGTGACCAGACCAAGTAGCCAGCGACAAATCCAAGCAACCCGAAGACCGGAGCCAGAACTGGACCACCCCAAATCAGCCAGTAGGCTATGAATGGATACAGTCCGGTGAAGATCAGCATCTTGCTAGGCAGATACTTGAAGAACATCACCGGTGCGGCCGCTACGAACAGAAGCACAAAGGCCAGCGTTGGACGCCAGTATTCGTCAGGTGGATACTTAAAGCCAAAGAGAAGTTGGTTCCACCGTTCGGTCAGAACAGCAAAGCAACCGCCTGTGGCACCTTCAAGGATTTCACGGCATTCACGGATAGATGCTGAATTCCACACCCCGTTCAATATCCATGGCATGGACGAAACGAGAATGTAATAAATCGAGACAATCGCCGCGATGGTTAGGACAGAATTTGCCGTGCTTGAGAACAGGTTCTCACGTGCCCATTTTACGATGCCACGCTCCGTTACAGGAGGTTCCTGTTCTGGCAGCATGTCTGTTCTGACAAATGGTTCGGTGCGCTGTGAAGTTGCATCAGTCATTTCAGCGCTCCTTCAGCTTAACGGCATTGTTGTAGACGTTCATCACGCCAGAAATGCTGAGCGAGATGATGAGGTAGAACAGCATCAACAGGAGAACACATTCAATCGCGCGGCCTGTTTGGTTGAGTGTGATACCCCCCAGCGTGCCGGTGATGTCCATATAGCCAACAGCAATGGCGAGAGAGCTGTTCTTTGTGATGTTAAGGTATTGCGAGATCAGTGGCGGGATGATGACCCGAAGCGCCTGAGGCAGGATCACAAGGTTCATGATGCGCCTAGGGCGCAGACCCAAAGACGCGGCCGCCTCTGTCTGCCCTTTTGAGATCGCTTGGATCCCAGCACGGACATTTTCCGCGATGAATGCGCCAGTGTAGATCGCAAGTGCAAACCAAAGTGCAATGAGCGAGCCACGAATTGTCCAGCCGCCGGCAAAATTAAATCCCTTTAGTTCTGGGTAGTTCCAAGTCAGACCCATAACCCAGCAAAGCACGATCAGAGGCGCAAACCAGATAGCTAGGTTGGCCCACAGGGTGTTTGGCCGTTGACCGGTCGCTTCTTGTACCTGATCGGCGCGCCGTACATTCCAGCGGGTGACAAACAGGGATGCGACAAGCGACGCAATGATGACGAGCCAGTTGCCAGCGCCTGAGAAAAAGCCGGATTCAAACACAGGAGCCGGTACATAAACCCCGCGATTTGTGAACGCGAACATATCCAAGACCATGCTGGCCGCCGGATCGTCCCCTCTAAAGGCGCGAGGTCCGGGCAAAACTGCCGTCATGATGGTGAAAATGATAATGATCCAGATGAGAACAGGCACATTGCGGAAGGCTTCGACGTAGATTGCCATAAGCTTCCGGACAAGCCAGTTGTTCGACAAACGCAATACACCTGCGGCGACACCAAGTACTGTCGCCGTCACACAGGCCAGGAAAGCCACCAGAAGCGTGTTGAGAATACCTACAATCGCGGCGCGCCAATGTGAGCTTTGACTGTCGTACTCAATCAGTCGTTGGTTGATATCATAGCCTGCTGGTTCGCCAAGAAACTCGTAAGAAATGTTCAAACCCGCAGCACGCAGGTTCTGCACCAGGTTTGAGCCGAGATAGGCAATCATTGCAATCAGCGCCATGAGCGCGATGAACTGAAACGTGTAGGAACGATAACGGGTATCGTTCAGCAACATTGACAGGCGAAACGACTCCTGCGGAGGGTCGGTCATGGTTGTCATCTGAGGTGTCCCCTTGCCGGCCCGGATTATTTAATGCGCTTTTGCGCGGTGGGCCGATCATTGCTTTTCATAGACAAAGGGCGCGGAGTGACCGCGCCCTTTGAGGTAGTGATTTTAGCGGAAGGGCGGCGAGTAGAGCAGGCCGCCTTCGGTCCACTGAGCGTTCAGCCCTCGGGCCAGACCGACCGGTGTGTTTTCACCGATGTTCTTCTCAAAAATCTCACCGTAGTTGCCTCCGGCCGACAGAGCTTTCACAGCCCAATCAGCATCAAGGCCGAGCATTTCGCCCAAGTTGCCTTCGGTGCCGAGCAGACGGTTGATTTCAGGGTTGTCACCAGCAGATGCTGCCAGTTCGCTGACATTTGCGCTTGTCACACCCAGCTCTTCGGCTGTAATCAGCGCGTTCAGCGTCCAGCGTACGACGTCGCCCCATTCGTTGTCGCCGTGGCGAACAAGCGGTCCGAGCGGCTCTTTCGAGACAATCTCGGGCAGCAGAACATGTGCTGACGGATCTTCGAATGCAGCACGTGTCGCGGCCAGACCGGATGCGTCTGTCGTGTAAACGTCGCATGCGCCAGCTAGATACTGCTGCTGAGCTTCCGCGTTAGTCTCAATCGGAACCGGTTCGTAGCTGATGCCGTTAGAGCGGAAGAAGTCCGCCAGATTCAGCTCTGTTGTTGTGCCGGTTTGGATGCAGACGGTCGCGCCATCCAGATCCTTTGCCGAAGAAACACCTAGGTCTTTAGGAACCATGAAGCCTTGACCGTCGTAGTAGTTTACGCCGACGAATTCGAACTTCAGGTCAACGTCACGGCTAAAGGTCCAGGTCGTGTTCCGTGCCAGCATGTCGATCTCACCGGAAGCCAGCGCAGTAAAGCGTGTCTTACCTGTGGTGGGAACGAACTCTACTGCGGTTGGATCACCCAGAACCGCAGCTGCGACAGCACGACATACACCGACGTCAAAGCCATCCCAGTTGCCGTTCGCGTCAGGTGCAGCAAAGCCGACCAGACCAGTTGTCACACCACAGTTAAGCTTGCCGCGTGCTTTCACGTCGTCAAGCGTACCTGCGGAGGCAACGCTCGCAGCTGCGGCCATGCCAGCAACAGTCAGCGCGCCAAAAATTACGGATTTTTTCATGTTTACCTCTTCCTGATATGCCCGCCCTATCCGGGGCGGTTCAATCGGTCCTTCCGGACCGGGCGATACTGTGAAGGGTCATTTCCCCATGTCAGTGCCCGGGAGTTTGTGTGGATTCACCTTCCGAGGTCAAGGGCTTTGGTGACAAAATCGCATCTGTTTCGGCGTTGTTTCCGTAGGGGAAACCAATGTTTAGCGAATCCACGCGTCATTTTATCGCGAGATCGTGAAATCTCTTGGCGTGCTCAAACTCACCCAGCTTGTGCTCTGCAAGCTCTTGCGCCTCATCATCAACGCCCCATTGCTCTGCCTGCCAGGTTTCATCAATCCGCGACCAACTCCAAAGCGTTGCCGGTTCGGCATAATCGTAAAGCGTTGCAAACCCGATCACCAAGGACCCAGATAGCCCGACCAGTTCATGGAAAGCCGTCAACGTAAAAGCGTCCATCTCTTGCACATTGTGTGTCAGGATTGCCAACGCCTCTGGATTTTGCGGGCGGTGCATGACACCTGATACCGGCTCAAGCCGCGCTCCGAATCTTTCACAGGCCCAATCCAAAAGCGGATCCCAGGTCTCCGTCTGTCGCGTGACCAATGAGTCCGGCCCGTCCGCGCGGTAACACAGAAGATCTGTGTCGCCATAGGCGGCCACCAGTTCTGCAACCTCTGCATGTTGCACTGTAACTTTGTCAATTGCCGCATTGGCCGACCGTGTCATGGGCATTGAAAGTGGGTTCACAACCTCACCCTGAGCCTCCCATTCAAGCGCAATCGCCTGTGCCAACGCTTCTGATGGCACGACCAGTTCCGATTTTGCGGGGGTTTTGACAGGGCGCCCATCCAATTGGATGCCATAGCCGCTGCCGCTTGGTGCTAAACGGGCTGATTTCCAAAACCGTTTGGCTTTCCACTCGCTCATGACGCCATCACTTTCCAACTCTCTTCCAAAGCGTGTGGCAGTTCAGGAAACGTTGAAACGATCCGATCCGCTGAGGTCAAAAGACTCACGTTGTGATACCCCCAACTAACGCCAATCGCGCCGATGCCCGCAGCCCGCGCCATGTCCATGTCGTAGCTTGTATCTCCGATCATGACGGCATGCTTCGCCTCGACGCCTGTTTCCGCGAGGGCCGCCTTTATCATGGATGGGTGTGGTTTCGAGGGGTGATGATCGCTGACTTGCTGTGTCATGAACACATCCCCTAAGTCATGCGCCTCTAACAATTTATCCAAGCCCCGCCGAGACTTGCCCGTCGCCACGCCAAGAAGCAGATTGTCTTGTTTTCGGAAAAGCTCAAGCACGTCGCGCGCGCCCGGATAAAGCGGCGAAGACTCCGCCACACCGGTTTTTGTACGCAAACCGATATAGGCGTTTTTGTATCCCTCAACCATCTGCATTCGTGTCGCGGAGGTGAGATTCGGTGCAAGCTTGGCCATGGCTTGATCAAGCGAAAGACCAACAATCGACAGGATAGTCGCGCGGTTAGGGACGGGTTGATCCGCATCCTGAAAGGCAGCGGTCATGGCTGCCACAATATCACTCTGGCTATCAACCAGCGTGCCATCCACGTCAAAAATCACAAGGCGCAACGGGTCTTTCATGACAGGCCCTCAAATGGACCGGCCGCGGCATCCTGAGGCCGCCACTGAAACGTCTCCCATGTCCGCGCCATATGGTCCGGCAATGGCGCGGTGAGGGAAAGCTGTGTTCCTGTGACGGGGTGTTTGAGGCTGAGCGACCGGGCATGCAGATGCAATTTGCGGCTGATATCCCCACCGAGTTGCGCGCCCCAGCCATCGCCCAGGTTTTCCTGTCCTGAGCCGCCATATTTGCCGTCCCCAACAATCGGATGTCCGATCTCGGCCATATGTGCGCGAAGCTGATGTGTGCGTCCGGTAATTGGCACCAAAGCCATCCAAGATGTGCGCGTGCCCGCATTTTCGACAACCGCGTAATCTGTGGTCGCGGGTTTGGCACCGGGAGTTTTTTCAATGTCACGTGGATGCAAGCACAGCATCTTTTCCCCCTCACCCTTGGGTCCGTGACCCGGCGCTTTGACCAGCCCAAAGCGGATCGTGCCCATGCGAGGGGCTGGCACCCCCGCCACCACGGCCCAGTAAATCTTGCGCGTGTCACGATCCCGGAACGCAGCCGTCAAACGGGTGGCGACTGCACGGCTTCGGGCCAGAAGCAAAACGCCCGATGTATCCTTGTCGAGCCGGTGGACCAGCCTCGGGCGCTCATCCAGTTCAAAGCGAAGGGCGTCAGACATTCCATCTACATGGCGGGTCAGCTTGCTTCCGCCTTGCACAGGTAATCCCGGAGGCTTGTTCAGCGCCAGAATGTGTTCGTCCTTGTAAATTACTGTTTCGCGAATCATCTCCGCATCGCTGTCCGATACCTTTGGCCGCTCAGGTGTGGCCTGTGTGGGGTCTGGTAAGGGCGGCACACGCACCTGCTGACCCTCTTCAACCCGCGTATTGGCTTTGGCGCGCGCGCCATCAACACGCAGCTCACCTTTGCGGCACATCTTTTCGATCCGCCCTTGAGATACATGCGGAAAGCGCCGCCGGAACCAGCGATCCAGTCGTTGATCACCTTCGCCTTCTGCAACTGTCAGGGTTTGAACCTTACTCATGTCCAAAGCGACCTAGCTAGCCAGACACCCATGGCAAGCCCAAGGATCGACAGGACCACCGACAAGGCGACGTAGATTGCGGCCTGGCCAATCTCCCCGCGTTCGTAGAGTGTAAACGCTTCCAGGGAAAAGGCGGAAAAGGTGGTGAAACCGCCAAGGATACCTGTCATCAGAAAAGGGTTCAGAGCGGTCAGGTCCCGTTGAAAC
>JBCAZO010000055.1:0-9982 GCA_038532975.1 Pseudomonadota bacterium | reverse complement strand
CAATCATTTCAAGAGCGGCCCGATCTGGTCCAGATATCCCGGATCGAACTCGGTAAGTTCTACCAGCCCGTCATAGTCGTGAAACGTCACATGTCCGTCCCGAAAGGTCACCAGTCCACTCTCGCGAAGCTGGCGCAGGACGCGGTTCACATGGACCGCGCTCAACCCCAGCGTATCAGCGAGATGATACTGCGTCAGCGGACAGGCATAACCATCCTTGCTCCCCAGTCCGATTAGGGCAAGCCTGGCGCCGATCTCCAGCAGGAAATGCGCCATGCGCTCTGCCGCATCGCGGCGTCCTACATCCACTAGATGCTCGACCACCATCGCCTCGTCGCGGGACGCGGCCCACAGAACCGCGGTGGCCAGCCGGGGCGTTTGCGCAAATGCGTCCAGAAGGTCGGCAACATGAAATTCCGTCACCTCGATATCCGTCACCGGCTCAATGCTGTGATCCGACACATGCAATAGGACACTGCGAAGCCCCAGGAAATCGCCAGGGATCTGGAAATCCACGATCTGCCGCTGACCATCCTCAAGAAGCTTGTAGGAACACGCCCACCCGGAGAAGAGGATATATGCGGCCTGATCTGTTTGCCCCTGATGAACAAGATCGCGCCCCGCCACGAAAGTACGGCGCCTCTTGTACAAGGACGCAAGCACCGACAATTCAGGGTCCGACAGGGCGACGAATGCGCCGAGCTTTCGGACAAGCGGAGTGTTTTCCATTGTTCGCCTTTTTCACTTCTCAGCGAAGTCCTAGCAAAGAAATCGGACCTGTGACTGACGTGTATCAGTCCATCATAGCAGTTTTTTTGAAAGTCTGCTCAGTAAGCAGCAGGCGCATTCCCCGCGTCGCACTTATCGGAAAGGTCAATACCCTATGACGGACGACCAAATGTATTCAGGAATGGCCGCACTGACCATCTGCGAAGCCTTGCTTCTCGCGCTGAATGACGCGCAGATACTACCTGAGAAAGAAATCATGGGCGTTCTGACAGACGCCGCAGCAACCCATGAGAACGCGGTCGGGTCCGAGGACGATGCTGAAAAACACCGCGCCGCTTCAGCACTGATCCGCCGGATCATCGCCGGAGGAAACTCTGTCCGTAGAGCGTGATTTTTCGCATGCCGCGTTTGGATCAGGCGATCATGGCGCCGTCCCTTGGGGCTGCCCCCCAGGCACATGAAAGGAGACCTCCAAGAAACATCCCGAAAAACCAGCCACTTCGTCCACACCCAAGTCGCAAGAGATGACGCGTGATGCCAATAAGAAAATGGCGACGAGGTAAAGAACTTCGAAGCGTGGCCTTGTGCCCGATGCGGAAGCCCGGACACGCACCTCGGCAGGGTCCGGACCACGCGGTCGATAATTTCGACAGAAAGGATACTGCAATGAAGTACACGATCAACCGCACCTTCGAGGGGGTATCCTACGAAGATATTGATGCCCGAACACGCTCAGCGCTGGCCGACAACGGCGTTGGCGTGCTGACCGAGATCGACGTCAAGGCGACGATGAAGAAGAAGCTGGATGTCGATATGCGGCCCTATCGGATCCTCGGAGCCTGCAATCCGAAAATGGCCTATGAAGCCATTGGGATGGAGCCGCGCGTCGGTGCCATGTTGCCCTGCAATGTGATCCTGCGCGAGGTCGACAGTGGTGTGGAGGTCAGTGCCATCGACCCGGTGGCATCGATGCAGGCGATCGAAAACGCCGAACTGACGGCGGTCGCGGGCGAGGTTCGCGATCTTCTGGCAAAGGCCGTCGAGGCGATCTGACATGAGCCTGCGCGTCGTCATCCTTGCGGCGCTGGCGATTGGCGGCAAAAAGGTGAAAGGAGACAGGTTTCGAGGTCTGCAGTTCCTGACGGACATACCTCAAAGGAAATATAGTTCCGTTGGCTATTGCAGAGACCGATCAGGATAGCCATTTTTCATGCATTGGCACTCAGGTGTGGCGAGTGCCAATGCGTCCTTAAGCATGCCACCCCTACCCGGAAATCCCGAAAAGGAGCATTTCCATGATGTTTACCCCACTACATGACCGCGTCTTGGTCCGCCGTATTGAAGGCGACGAAAAGACCTCGGGCGGCCTGATCATCCCTGACAATGCAAAAGAAAAACCGCAGGAAGGCGAAGTCGTATCCGTCGGTGCCGGTGCAAAAGACGAAGCTGGCGCACGTATCGCAATGGACGTCAAAGCTGGCGACAAAATCCTGTTCGGCAAATGGTCGGGTACTGAAATTAAGATTGATAGCGAAGAGCTGATGATCATGAAGGAGAGCGACATCTTGGGCATTATGGCCTGAACGACGCGTCCCCTTTCACACATCTTTCATTTAGGAATATCGATATGTCTGCAAAAGACGTCAAATTCGGCACGGACTCCCGTGACCGCATGCTTAAGGGCATCAATACACTCGCCAACGCCGTCAAGGTCACGCTTGGCCCCAAGGGCCGCAACGTGGTCCTCGACAAATCCTATGGCGCGCCGCGCATCACCAAAGACGGTGTTACGGTCGCCAAGGAAATCGAACTCTCGGATGCGTTCGAGAACATGGGCGCACAGCTCGTCAAAGATGTCGCGTCCCGTACCAATGACGAGGCTGGCGACGGCACGACCACCGCGACAGTTCTGGCGCAGGCCATTGTCAAAGAAGGCATGAAATCAGTCGCAGCGGGCATGAACCCGATGGACCTGAAACGCGGTATCGACAAAGCGGTCACCGCCGTTGTTGCCGAGGTCAAGGCAATGTCACGGCCTGTGGGCGATACGGCCGAGATCGCCAAAGTCGGCACCATTTCGGCAAACGGTGAAGCTGCTATCGGTCAACAGATCGCGGACGCCATGGCGAAAGTCGGCAACGAAGGCGTCATCACCGTCGAAGAGAACAAAGGGTTGGAGACCGAGACCGAAGTGGTCGAAGGCATGCAATTTGATCGCGGCTATCTCAGCCCGTATTTCATCACAGATACCGCCAAGATGACGGCGACCCTGGAGGACTGCGTCATCCTCTTGCACGAGAAGAAACTGACGTCTCTGGCCCCCATGGTGCCTTTGCTTGAGGCTGTCATGCAGGCGAACAAGCAGCTCTTGGTGATGGCCGAGGACATTGATGGCGAAGCGCTCGCAACCCTTGTGGTGAACAAACTGCGCGGTGGCCTGAAAGTGGCCGGTGTCAAAGTACCTGGTTTTGGGGATCGCCGCAAAGCGATGCTGGAAGATCTTGCCGTCCTGACGGGCGGACAAGTGATTTCCGAAGAAATGGGCATCAAGCTCGAAAACGTCACGATGGACATGCTTGGCGATGCCAAGAAGATTACAATCACCAAGGACACGACAACTGTGATCGACGGCGCAGGCGACAAAGACGCTATCGCTTCGCGTGTCACCCAAATCCGCGCTCAGATCGAAGAGACCACCTCAGATTACGACAAGGAAAAACTGCAGGAGCGGCTGGCCAAATTGGCGGGCGGCGTTGCGGTGATCAAAGTTGGTGGTGCGACCGAGATCGAAGTGAAAGAGCGCAAGGATCGAGTTGATGACGCCTTGAACGCAACACGTGCGGCTGTCCAAGAAGGCGTCGTACCAGGCGGTGGCGTCGCACTTGTCCATGCGGGCAAGGTTCTGGAAGGTCTCAAAGGTGACAACGCGGATCAGGATGCGGGTATCAAGATCATCCGCAAAGCCCTTCAGGCACCGTTGCGCCAGATCGCAGAAAACGCCGGAGTTGATGGCTCGGTCGTTGCTGGAAAAGTACTTGAGAACACCAGCAAGACGTTCGGCTATGATGCGCAGCTCGACCAGTACGGCGATATGTTGAAGGCCGGTGTCATCGATCCGACCAAGGTCGTTCGCATCGCGCTGGAATACGCGGCATCGGTTGCAGGCCTGCTCGTTACCACCGAAGCGATGGTGGCTGACAAACCTGTCAAGTCAGGCGGCCAGAGTATGCACGACATGGAAAGCATGGGTGGTATGGGCGGCATGATGTAGAAGCGAACTTTTGCTCGCGGCATTGGAACCACTCTTTATGAGCCGCGAGCAGCATATTTATGAAGACGGCTCGCACCAGCGACCTTGCTTTTTTGGTCGCTCTGCCCCCTGAGCAGGTCATGTCTGAAGGCTCCGCTTTCTGACGTTAAATTGCTCCAAGCTGATCTGTGAAAGCGTCGAAAACTGGAATGTAAGCTAGCTAGAGAATGCCTGCTGAAAATTCAGCAGGAAGTGTGTTGTCGAGTTTTTAAGCGGCGCGCAAGTGGCAGTTCCCTAAAAAGAAATTCTTCTTTCGCGCGCCGCTCTTTCTCGAAGTGCCTAGGAAAGGACACCCAATGAAACTCAACCCCAATACCATCTCGGAAAAGATGAAGTCCGTTAAAGCCAGCTGTGGAGGCGCACCCTTCGGTGAAAAACGAACGCAGGCCTGGAGGTATTACAACGCTGCTGAGGCCGCGCACAAAGCGAATGACGACATCAAGACGAAATACGAACTCGACGCTGCCAGTAAAGCCCTTGCGTAATCAAAAACGGCCGCGTGAAAACGCGGGCCAGTTTGAGCAAATGCAGAATGCAATACGCCGGGACCTGAACCGCAATCCATGATGGATTGCCCTACCTTGATTGGAAACAACGTGAAAAATGTAACTCTCGTAGCTGCCCTCATGACATCCGTCGCATTCTCCGCCCATGCAATGTCCGCGGAAATTGATACTGACGGCGACGGCATGGCATCCTTCGCTGAGCTTCAGGTTTCATATCCTGAACTTACCGAGGAAGTGTTCGGCGACATTGACACAAATGGTGATGGACTTTTCGACGACGAGGAAATGGCTATCGCCGTCGAGCTTGGCAATCTCGCGGATCCTGAAACCGACTCCTGAAACCAAAGTTTGGAGTATGAGCTATGCAAAATCGTGAAGCTTTCAGATGGACCTTCACAGCGTCAGGGCTTTGGCTCATCTTGTCGCCATTCATGCTTCTCGGCGGCCAATCGGCTCTTAGCAATGCCCTCGTTGGCGATGCAGGACTGCTCATTCTCTCGGGGCTTCTGGCTTTGACCGTAGCGGGTTACGGCCACAACAAGCATTACCTGGTCCAGACCTATCTGGGAGTGTCCTACGGTTTGATTTTGGTAGCGGCGCCTTGGCTGTTCGGATTCACCGAACCTGTGACCGCCTGGAATGCCGGCGTCGTCGGAACGGCTTTGGTTCTGGCGGGCCTTTATGTGGTGTTTCAGAAAGTGCCGAAACATGACGCATAGTGAAAAACACTGTGTGGGACGGCAAACGCCCCACACTTCCAATCGTTGTCCTTTCCAGTACTACTCACCCTGCATCACTTCCGGAGATGGCCAGACGGACCGGATTAGGAGATTTCAACTTCAAATATGCCATCGAGGATCTGTCAGATGACAATCAAACAACTACTCAAAGGAATTGACCGTCGGGTCATGACCATCAACCCTGCTGCCCGGATTGTCACAGCCATTTCCAGCCTTGCGCGTGATGACACATCCGCGCTCATTGTGACGATCGATGATCACCTTGTTCTGGGCATCTTGTCCAGCAGCGACGTCGTCAAATATCTGAACGAGCACGGTAACCTTGCAAATCACCTATTGGTCAGTGATCTGATGACACACGATGTGATTTCCTGCGAAACAACTGAGAAAGTTGAGCGGCTTGAAAGTCTCATGATCGAGCATCAAGTTCGTCACATTCCGATCACAGATCAGGGCACACTTTGCGCTGTGGTAGGCACTTTGGATATCGTGGCCTTCCGAATGGAAGCTGCGGAGAAAGAAGCGGGGCAACTTCGGGACTATGTGTCCGGTGTTGCTTGAGGCGCTTGGGCGTCGTCTGACGCGCTGTTTTGCTCCCGGTCCGAACCAAGTTCCGCCACATCCGCAGCAAGTGCAGCCGTTTCCGGGGTGGACACAAGCACCATCGGTGTCGACTTGAAACTGCCCTTATCGAGCGGTTCAACAGCGGGTGTGGATTTCTGGCGGAAGAGTGCGAATAGAATGAGCAATACGTGGGCGCCCCCCGCCACTGCAAATAGGCTTGGCGGGCCATAGCGCGACATCACAAACCCAGCCATGGCCGGACCGATGATTGATCCAACGCCATAAACGAGCAACAAACCTCCGCTGACTTGAATGAACGTCCCCGGATCCGCGCGGTCATTGGCATGGGAGACAATCACCGGGTACATCGAATAGATCATCGCGCCGAAGATGGCTGATAATCCCATGAGCATAATCGGATCGGTAAAACCTCCAAAGAGAAAGACAGCATCTGCCAGGACAGCAATCAGACCGATCACGATCAGGACAATCCGTCTGTCAAATAGATCTGAGATAATACCCACCGGGATTTGCAAAGCTGCCGCGGCCATAATCGGGATACTTGCGAACAGGGCGATGTCGCCAAGCGTCAGCCCCATCCGGGCTGCATAGACCGCTGCGAGTGTGCCGAAAGCTGCATTCGATACACCGACCATGAAAACGGCAAAGAAAGATATCGGCGAGTTTTTCCAAAGGCCGCGTAAATCCAGCGATACGCTGGTCAGGGGTTGTGGCGTCTTGGTGGCAGAAATTGCTGTTGGTAGGAGCGCAAGGCAGTAAATCATCGCCGCAAGCACGAAGAAGAAATACCCAATGGCATCACCCAACGTCAGAACCATTTGCCCTGCCGTGGTGGCAGCCAGATTGACCATCGTGTAGATGCCAAAGATACGGCCACGTGAGGCTTTTTCCGAACGTTCACTCAGCCAGCTTTCGACAATCATCGCGGCCCCGGCAAAGCAAAAACCAGAAACCGCCCGCACGGGGATCCAAACCCAAGGGTCAATCACAACCAGCGACATCAACACGGCAATGGCCGCGAGCGCGCACATCGCCCCGAAGGCGCGTATGTGCCCCACACGCGCGACAAGTATTGGCGTGCGCAAACATCCCGCGACATAGCCAAGCGCCCACCCGGTGCCCAAAAGGCCGAGCGAGATAGCGCTGAATCCCTCGGCTTCTCCCCTCACAGGCAAAATCAAACTGTTCACACCGCCGGCAAACAGCAGGAACGCCGACCCCATCATAAGAGCAGTCAGCGGCAAGAGGCTTCGCATCATTGCTCAAACCCTCCCCATCACAACCACTTGGAAAATTTGAAGATCAGGAACAAGGCGATCCCGATGACCACGGACGCAACTGTCAGAACCCAAAAGGCCTGTTCCGCTCCGATCCCCGGCATGCCACCAATATTCACGCCAAACAGGCCGGTCAGAAATCCCAAAGGCAGAAAAATGGCAGCAACAATAGAAAGCACATAGCTATTGCGCCCCAGGGCAGAGCTTTGCTGCAGTTCAAGATGATCATGCAGCGACACAAAGCGATGGCAAGATGGGCAAAGTCGCGGCAGACGCCCTGTTGCTCGGCCATTGCCTGCGATGCGGTACGCGTTGCCCTCGCCTGCATGTAGTCGAAGCGGACATGTCCGTGCACGAAATCGCAGATCGCCTGCACGCGGGGCCAACCGGGGTCCGTGGTCTCGAACAGGCGCCACGCCTCCTCCGACAGAAGGTCGGTATCGCAATACCGGCTTCCCTGCAGAAACACGAGGGTCTCGAACGGCAGATCCTGAACCGCGTGCTGCCGCGCGCCGGGCATGGAGGGATCAGGCTGGCCCGTGTCGCGGAAGATGCCATCCGTCGACAGGCAGAAGTCGCCCTCCGGGGCCACCATCCGCGTGCACCAGTTGCCGAACCCGTCGCGGTAGCTTTCCAGCGGCACACTCGGCTGCGTTACGAGACAGTCGGCACGCTCCAGATCGCCAAAGCGCGAGTAGTGGACGTTCAGCATCGCAATCAGTGGCGTCGGCTGCGGGAAGCTGTAGCGCAGACGGCACCCGATGCTGACGCGCATGCCGGACCCGCCACGACGAGAAAAATCCGCATCACCGTGCAAGGACGCACATCCCGTCAGAGAGCCGGAAGCCTCGATTACAGCTCCACCGGTTGCCGGATCGGTCGAGATAGGCGTTCTCCGGCAGATCGATAGAGACGCAGGAACCGCTCAGCGGCTCGTACCCACGATCACAGCTCCAGCCCGGTCCATAGGATGCTTGGTCGAGAAACGCGTTGGCAGGCAAAACAACGGCTTCGCATCGGTCGTCGATCTTGACGAAGCCTCGCTCGCAAACCCAGGCGGCGCCATAGTTTGCGTTGGTCAAATATGCGTTCGCTGGCACGGCAATCGGCGAACATGTCCCTGTAACGGCCGCATAGCCACGATCGCAGGTCCATCCCGTCCCTGAGCTATCTTCTGTCAGGTAGGCACGCTCGGGAAGAACGATGGACACGCATGTCTCGTCCTCCTGCCGAAACCCGCGTTCGCATTGCCAATCGTAGCCGGAAGACCGGAGGAAGGCATTGGCGGGCACCGGGATGGGATTGCAGGAGGTTCCGTTCACCTCCTCATACCCGCGGTCGCACTCCCAACCCGTCCCGTAGGAGCGCCCGGTTGGATAGGCATGCTCGGGGATGTCGAGCGCAAGGCATTCGGTGCCCGCCACCCGGTAACCAAGATCGCAGACCCACCCGCCACCATAGCTGCGCGGCTGGGCGTTCTCAGGCATTGGGCCGGTGCCATCCTGCGCAAGAACGGGGAAGGCCATGGACGCGATCACACCGGCTACAACTGCCGTCCTCGCGATTAGCCTCGCGAGCGGATGTCTCATCGCCGCTTGCTCCTTGGCGGACCGGAGTCCGTCGGTGGCCGCGCGTGTCTTCGATGGCCCAAGCGTGAGCGTTCCGGTCAGCCGTGGAGTGGGCGCGGGCGGCGGCGGGGAGCCCCCGGAATTCGATCTCGTTGGCATGCCTTCGTTCTCGGCCACCTGGATCGAGAAGTCCTGTGGGACTGTCGGATGAGTACGACCGGTCATCGGGGCGACAACTTGTGCAAGGCCGCAGCGGCAAGAGCATGTTCCTTCTGGTGGTAGTCGCCGCAGAACTTGCCATCGACCCGCACCTCCCAGATGCCGTTTCTTTCGTGTACCTGAGCTCCGCCTCGCTGCTGTGGCCGGTTCATGGAATACTCCTGTGCTCCTTTGCGTTTCGGCGGCACGGATTGCTTGTCGGTCACTTCCGGCTCCTTCGCGTTGGGCGCGCGCACTTCTCCGAGGAGCATCACGGCGCGAATGAATTCTTCCGCATAATCGTCGGTTTCGCGGTGGTCGTGTTCGTGCCGGACCATGCGCATCGGTTCCACAAACCGTTCTCTGAGATGATCGACGAATCGCGGCTCCGTGCGTGCCATGAAGGCAATCAGGGCCTGCAGGATCCGTTCATGGGCCAGAACGCGCCGTTCAAGATCGGTCGTCTCTGCGGCCGTCATGGTTAGATGTTTGGCTGATGTCATAGCGTATTGTCCTCCTCGCTGCGCGGTGCTGGATGTCGAGTGCTCGAGCGTGCGTAGGCAGGCCCTCGCCTCATCGCGATCCAACTCTTACCGTATACCTACCAGCCAAGCGTAAATCGTGCGCTGACCCAGGTTAGGGGCACGGGAATAAAGCGGGTGTGTCTTGCTCAGAAGTGGAAAAAAACCGACCTCGGTGGTCCAGATGTCATTGAGGTGCTTCCCGATTGATACCCTCAATTCATGCTTGAAACCTTCCACCATGTACCTATCGGCCTGCTTCGACCTCCGTCTGTGTCACGATTGGCGTCGCGGGGTCTTGCGCTGGTCGGGCCCTGCCGATTGACGCCACGCCACCGTCGCTTGGAACGCTGCCTGGATCGCGGATCGGGTCTGCCTCGCCCTGCATGCCGCGCAGGAACTGGAACAGATCGCTATCCGTCGTCAGGACAAGCGTCGTGTCGTCGGAAATCATGTCGCCGTAGGCCTGCATTGTTCGGGTGAAATCGTAGAATTCGACCGAAACGGCATCAACATTGTAGGCGCCCGCATAGATTGCTGCTGCTGCG
>JBCAZO010000054.1:0-10144 GCA_038532975.1 Pseudomonadota bacterium | reverse complement strand
TTTACGCCGCCGCCAAAACTGTCGCTGTGTAAAGTTGGTAGGTTTTGGCATCATCCAGCGGAATGGCGTTGATCTGGTTCACCGCACCTTCTGCAGGTTCATAGATCTGCGTGCCATCCGCAGCGATATGCAAATCCCGACCTGAAGCGTGAATTTGCTCCATTGCGTTCTGAATGACCGTCAGCGTCTTCAAGCCCAGAAAATCGAACTTGACCAGCCCTGCCTGTTCCACCCATTTCATGTTGAACTGCGTGGCTGGCATGTCGGAGCGAGGATCCTGATAGAGCGGGACCAACGCATCCAAAGGCCGGTCGCCAATCACAACACCCGCGGCATGGGTTGAGGCATTTCGGAGTAGACCCTCGACCTGCATGCCGTACTTCAACAGGCGGTCAACCACCTCTTCGCGCTTGGCCTCATCGCGCAGGCGTTCTTCCTGTGCCAAAGCCTTTTCAATGCTAACCGGCTTCACACCCTCAACCGGGATCATCTTGGACAGCCTATCCACCTGCCCATAGGGCATCTGTAGAACCCGGCCCAGGTCGCGCACCGCCGCCTTGGACAAAAGCGCGCCGAACGTGATGATCTGCCCCACCTTGTCGCGACCATATTTTTGCTGAACGTATTGAATGACCTCTTCGCGCCGATCCATGCAGAAATCGATGTCGAAATCCGGCATGCTGACCCGCTCAGGGTTCAAAAACCGTTCAAAAAGAAGGGAATACCGCAGCGGATCAAGATCCGTGATGGTCAGGGCATAGGCTACAAGGCTTCCCGCGCCCGAGCCACGGCCCGGACCCACTGGGATGTCCTGTTCCTTGGCCCATTTGATGAAGTCCGCAACGATCAGAAAATAGCCGGGAAAGCCCATGCCCTCGATAATGCCGAGCTCAAAGTCGAGGCGTTTTTCGTACTCTTCGACAGACGTCGCATGTGGAATAACGGCCAGTCGCTCTTTCAGACCCGTTTCTGCCTGTCGGCGCAGTTCTTCGATCTCATCATCTGCAAATTTGGGCAGGATCGGATCGCGTTTGTAAGCTCCAAAGGCACAGCGCTGCGCGATTTCCACCGTGTTTTCAATCGCCTCCGGCAAGTCTGCGAACAATGTCGCCATCTCTGCCGGACTTTTGAAGTAGTGCTCGGCCGTTAGTCTGCGGCGCGGCTCGGATTGGTCCACATAAGCTCCTTCGGCCACGCAGATCATCGCGTCATGCGCCTCGTACATCTCCGCATTGGGGAAATAGACATCGTTCGTCGCCACCAGCGGCAGGTCCATGGCATAAGCCATTTCAACAAAGCTGCGTTCGGTCAGTTGCTCAGCCTCTGGCACGCCAGCTTCACCGCGGTGGCGCTGCAATTCGACATAAAGCCGGTCTCCAAAGGCGGCTTTAAGCCGTTTCATCAAAGCCTCAGCCGCTGCGTGCTGACCAAGCTGCAAGAGCTTGCCCACCGCGCCATCCGGACCACCGCTGAGACAGATGACCGCTCCAGCATGCGCCTCAAGGTCTTCGATTGTCAGATGTGGCAACTGCCCATCCCCACGCAGGTAAAGCGCCGAATTGAGCTTCATGAGGTTCTCATACCCCTGCTCATTCTGCGCCAACAGAACGACGGGGGCGGGTGGCACTGCGCGCTTACCGGGATCAGGCCCAAGATATTGCAGATCAAACTGGCACCCCATGATCGGCTGAACACCTGCCCCGCTAGCCGTCACGGAAAACTCAAGGGCAGCAAACATATTGTTGGTGTCGGTCACTGCCACGGCAGGCATGTCGTGATTGACGCAGAGATCCGCGAGCTTTTTGAGGCGCAGGGCCCCTTCAAGAAGCGAATATTCAGTGTGAAGACGAAGATGGATGAATCGAGGGGTGCTGCTCATGCTCGCGATCCTAGGCGACCACCCTGCCCTTCGCCAGAGCCGAGTGCCCAAATCAGAGGCATTTTCTGTGGACAACTATCCTCTCGCGGGCTCCGCCCATTGCAGCGCCTGCCCACCATAGGCTAAGCAGATTCGGGGTTGCCGGATATCCGGGGGGACAAGCGGCGCGTGACAGAGCCATTGCTGAGACTTTCCGGCCTGACCAAAGCCTATCCTGGGGTTGTGGCCAATGACGATGTCAGCTTTGACATTCAGGCCGGTGAGGTTCACGCGCTCCTGGGAGAAAACGGGGCTGGCAAGTCGACGCTTGTAAAGATGATCTACGGATTGGTGGCGCCTGATCGCGGATCCATGCAGATGCATGGAGAAGCCTTTTCACCGAAAGAACCCAGAGAAGCCCGCACCGCTGGCGTGGCCATGGTGTTCCAGCATTTCTCGCTTTTCGACGCCCTGAGCGTGGCTGAGAACGTGGCGCTCGGCATGGAGAACCCACCGCCGATGCGGCAACTTTCAGCTCGCATTCGCGATGTCTCGACCAGTTACGGCCTACCGCTTGATCCGAGCCGCACAGTCGGAGATCTTTCTGCAGGAGAACGCCAACGGGTCGAGATCATTCGCTGCCTGCTTCAGGACCCACGGCTGCTGATCATGGATGAACCCACATCCGTGCTAACCCCGCAGGAAGTAGAAATTCTGTTCGAAACCTTGCGCAAGCTCACATTAGAAGGCGTCGCGATCCTCTATATTTCCCACAAACTTGAAGAAATTCGACGCCTGTGTGATCAGGCCACGATCCTTCGGCACGGACGCAAGGTCGGCACTTGTGTGCCGTCCGAGACGTCCGCGCGCGATATGGCCGAGATGATGGTCGGGAACAGCTTTGCCGCTCCGGCGCGTGCAGATCACAGAGCGGGTGACGTGATATTGGAATTGCGAAACCTGTCAGTTCCAGCAACATCGACTTTTGGCATCTCTTTGAGGAATATAAACCTTTCCCTTCGCGCTGGCGAAGTCCTTGGCATCGGCGGGGTTGCTGGGAATGGTCAGGATGAGCTTCTTGCCGCGCTGTCTGGTGAGGTGCGCAGCGCCCGTGACGCCATCCTCTTGCACGACAAGCCCATTGGAAAAACCGACCCGATCGCGCGGCGCGCAATGGGTCTTCTGGCAGCACCTGAAGAGCGACTGGGCCATGCCGCTGCCCCCGATATGAGCCTGACGGAAAACGCGCTTTTGACCGGCCTGACCCGGCAAAACCTGCATTGGCATGGAGTTCTCAAATGGTCGACGGCTCGAAACTTTGCCGAGTCCATCATTGTCAAATTTGATGTGCGCACCCCAAGCGCAAACGTTGCGGCACGCGCGCTTTCAGGGGGGAACCTGCAGAAGTTTGTTATAGGGCGCGAGATCATGCAGCGACCGTCGGTCTTTGTCGTAAACCAGCCTACATGGGGCGTTGATGCTGCAGCAGCAGCCGCGATCCGCCAAGCCCTGCTTGATCTGGCCACCAATGGCGCGGCTGTGCTTTGCATCAGCCAAGATCTGGACGAGCTTTTGGAAATCTCCGACCGGTTTGCGGCTTTAAACGAAGGGCGACTGTCCGATATCAAACCTGCCAGCAAGCTTACAGTCGAAGAGATCGGGCTAATGATGGGCGGCGCGCATGGGATGGAGGTGGCGCATGATCCGGCTTGAAAAGCGCCCTCAACCTTCGCGTCTATGGACGTTTCTGACCCCACTGCTGGCCGTGGTCATCACCATGATTGTCGGCGGCGCACTTTTTGCCACCTTGGGAAAGAATCCCGTCGAGGCCATCCGCACCATCTTTTGGGACCCGCTGTTTGGTGAGTTTGCCTTTTACTACCGTCCGCAACTGCTTGTGAAAGCAGCGCCCCTTATCCTCATCGCCATCGGCCTCAGCCTTGGGTTCAAGGCCGGCATCTGGAACATCGGCGCCGAAGGGCAATACATTATGGGTGCCCTCGCAGGCGCTGGTGTGGGCCTTGCCTTCTATCCACTTGAAGCGGCGTATATTTTCCCGCTAATGGTCATTGCCGGAGCATTGGGCGGCTGGGCCTGGGGCATGATCCCGGGGCTTTTGAAAACCCGGTTTGGAACCAATGAAATTCTTGTCTCGCTCATGCTCGTTTACGTCGCCGAGCAGCTCTTGGCCAAAATGGCGCTTGGGCTTTTGCGCAACCCCGAAGGGCGCGGCTTTCCCGGTTCGCGCAACCTGCAACAATACCCATCGGCGCATAATGCTGAGATCATCGCAGGCACGGGTGTGCATTGGGGCGTCGTCGCGGCCCTCATCGCGGTCATCCTCGCTTATATTCTCTTCACTCGGCACTTGCTTGGCTTCCAGATACGTCTCACCGGCCAATCGCCCAAGGCCGCACGGTTTGCCGGGGTGAACCCTGCGCGCCTCACGCTCATCTGCCTCGGGCTGTCCGGGGCACTGGCGGGTCTGGCCGGTATGTTCGAAGTTTCGGGGCCAGCCGGGCAAATCAATATTGATTTCAATGTCGGATACGGCTTCACCGCGATCATCGTGGCCTTTCTGGGTCGCTTGCACCCTGTTGGCATTCTGCTGGCGGGGCTACTGCTGGCACTGACGTTTATCGGTGGAGAAAACGCCGAATCGAACCTCGGTCTGCCCGCCGCCGCGATTCAGATGTTTCAGGGGATGCTGCTCTTTTTCCTTCTAGCGGTGGATGTGCTGACGAATTACCGGCTGCGCTGGAAAACGGCGGAGGTGGCGTGATGGACCTCTCGTCAATCAACCCCACGCTCCTTTTGGCCTCGCTCATCGTCGCCTCCACGCCTATCCTTCTTGCAGCTTTGGGCGAGTTGGTGGTGGAACGCGCAGGTGTTTTGAACCTCGGGGTGGAGGGGATGATGATCACCGGGGCGATTTGCGGCTTTGCCAT
Organism: Pseudomonadota bacterium; assembly: GCA_038532975.1. GTDB lineage: Bacteria > Pseudomonadota > Alphaproteobacteria > Rhodobacterales > Rhodobacteraceae > Roseovarius. Next base: position 5,338 of record JBCAZO010000054.1, on the reverse strand, counting down.
TGCGGTGAACACCGGTTCGCCTTTCGTGGGCTTTATTGCTGCAGCGATGGGCGGGGCCATGCTGGCGCTTCTCTTTGCCATTCTGACGCAATTTGCCTTGGCCAATCAGGTGGCCTCGGGCCTAGCGCTCACGCTCTTTGGATTGGGTCTCAGCGCCCTTTTGGGGCAAGGCTATCAAGGGATCAAACCGCCTCCCACGACCAGCTTCGACATCCCGATCTTGTCGGACCTGCCCATTCTCGGCCCAGTCCTTTTTTCCCATGACCTGATGGTCTATCTGGCGCTGGCGCTGGTGGGAGCCGTCTGGTTTGTTCTCAATCACACCCGTGCAGGCCTCGTCCTTCGGGCGGTTGGCGAAAATCACGGCGCGGCCCATGCGCTTGGCTACAAGGTCGTGCGTATCCGCATCCTCGCCATTCTCTTTGGCGGGGCTTCTGCGGGGTTAGGCGGCGCTTACCTCAGCCTTGTGCGCGTGCCGCAATGGACCGAAGGCATGACCGCCGGGTCGGGCTGGATTGCTCTGGCCCTCGTGGTCTTTGCCAGCTGGAAAGCGGGGCGTGTGCTGCTCGGGGCCTGGCTTTTTGGTGGGATCAGCGTGCTTCAGTTGAATCTGCAGGCCGCCGGCGTTGCCATTCCAGTGGAATATCTCAGCATGTCGCCCTACTTGATCACGATCCTCGTGCTGGTCATCATGTCAGCCGACAAATCCCGCGCGCCCGCCTCACTGGGCCGCACCTTTCACGCCTCGGACTAGGGGCCAAACATGAACGACAACAGACAGGGAGTATCTGCATGTCCTTAACCCGTATCCCCGCCAGCGCCGTAGTGGCGTTGGGGCTAGCTGGCACCGCGCTGGCCGAAGACAAGACCAAGGTTGGCTTTATCTATGTCGGACCCATCGGGGATGGCGGCTGGACCTATGAACATGATCAAGGGCGTCTCGCCGTCGAAGAGCATTTCGGCGACAAGGTTGAGACCGTTTATCAAGAAAGCGTGCCTGAGGGCGCTGACGCAGAACGCGCGATCACGCAGATGGCGTTGCAGGGCGCGGATCTGATCTTCACCACGTCCTTTGGCTATATGGACAGCACGATCAACGTGGCCCAAAAATTTCCGGATGTGAAATTTGAGCATGCCACGGGCTTCAAGACCGCTGACAATGTCTCGGTCTATTCGGCGCGCTTTTACGAGGGCCGCGCCATTCAGGGGCATATCTCGGGTAAGATGACCAAGTCGAACGTGATCGGCTACATCGCCTCGTTCCCGATCCCCGAAGTAATCCGAGGCATCAACGCCGCCTATATCCACGCCAAGGCGGTCAATCCGGATGTCGAATTCAAGATCATCTGGGTCTACACGTGGTTCGATCCGCCAAAAGAGGCCGATGCGGCCACGGCCCTGATTGATCAGGGCGCAGATGTGATCCTGCAGCACACCGATTCCACAGCGCCCCAGGCGGCGGCGGAAAAGGCCGGTGTGATTTCCTTTGGTCAGGCGTCAGACATGGCGGAATATGCGCCGTTGCCACGGGTGAGTTCGATCATCGACAACTGGGCACCCTATTATATCGCCCGGACCCAAGCGGTGATGGATGGGACATGGGAAAGCACCGAGACTTGGGACGGCATCGCGCCGGGCATGGTTGAGATCGGCGAGATTTCTGACGCGGTGCCGGAAGACATCAAGGCTGAGGCTCTGGCCATGAAGGACGCCATCGCGTCTGGCGAATACCATCCCTTTACGGGGCCTCTGAATAAGCAAGACGGCACACCCTGGCTGGCCGAAGGCGAAGTGGCCGATGACGGTACGCTTCTGGGTATGGATTTCTATGTCGAGGGGCTGACGGCGGAGATACCGAAGTAAGCACTATCTTATCAAGCCAAGGGACCCCGCGTTAATGCGGGGTTTTTTCTTCAAATTTAGTGATAAGTTAAGATTGGCAGATTAGGCGATGCCACGAATAATATCCAACCGGTTTGGCGGAGCGTCGTCGGCCATGAAGTCAGGGATTGTATCTTCGGTTCTACGAGGTCGAGAAAGGAATTCAACCGGCCATTCGGTTATCCTCTCTTGTTTGATATGTAGGTATTCGCCTGCAGAAGGCTCATTTATATACTCCCTTTGAAGCACCAGCGCGATAGGTTCTTCTGTTCCTTGATGGTTTTTCGAAAATGACAGAGCGTCTTCGTAATCCACGAACGCATAGTAATAGTCGCTGCCGTCCTCCAGATCTTCTGCGCCTTGCTCTGGATGGCACCAGACGCGGTATTCTAAAACCTCATCCCACACATAACCGCCGCCGGAAAAAGAAGCCGCGGAATACGTGCCGACTTTGTCTGCATCCAACACTTTTGGTGCATGTTCCAGTGTCATATTGGGTGGCTTCGCGTTACGCCGTCTGCGCCAAATACGCACTCGCGCGGGCCACGGGCACCGACAGGCCGGGATAGGCGCAGCGGCGGCGGCTGAGTTCAGGGAAAAGCTCTTTCAATGTTTGCTGAGCGGAGACATCCAGAAGGTTGAGCGCCTTGGGAGATGGCAGGAAAGATTCCACCGGAAGCCCTTCGGCGGTGATCACTTCATGCTGGTCAAAGACAACGTTGTAGTAAGTCACTTCTTCGGCGGTGCGCTCCGCAAAGGCCTTGTCACTGTTGTGCGCCACACCGTCCACGCGCATGAGGCACCCTTGACTATCTTCCGACCCGGCAATGCGGTAGCCGGGGATGAGAACACGATGACCGCTGGCCATGCGCAAATCACGTCCGGGCATCATTGGGCCAATTGCCCGGGTTTTGAGACGGATCGGGGCAAGTTCGGGATGCGCGCGCATCTCGTCGGCGGTGACAGTCCAGCTCCAGATCATGCGCACCGGTTGCAGGCCGTTGTTGCGAGTCACAACCATATCGCCCGGATTAAGCATCTCGATACGGCGACCACCAAGCGGTGTGCGCACATTGGCCTCACCACAAATCCCGGTCAGATACCGCCGGTTGGTTTTTGTCCGTGCAGTGATCGAAGCAACATAGCCCATGTGAAACTCCCATTCGTCCTCAGCTATTGTTGAGAATTCTAGGTCAATGCGCCGCATTTGGGGTCGAAGTAGGGAATTCCTGTGCCGAAAGTCAGGTTTTCGCCATTTTTCAACGCCACGACTGGCTTTAGCATAGGCACAGAGCTCTTAATCAACCGTGAAGGTCCCTGATGCCCGAATCCCCGCCTCCTCCGCGCATCTCTGTGGCGCATGCCGATGAAGGCGGACGCATGCATGCCCCCGCAGCCGAGCGCAACACCGAGGCCATCGCGGGTTTGCTTCAAAAATACGCGCCGCAAGAGGGGCTTGCGTTAGAAATTGCCAGCGGCACGGGCCAGCATGTGGCGCAGTTCGCGCGCGTTTTGCCGGGGCTTATCTGGCAGCCCACAGATGTGGCCAAAGATCGCTTGGCCAGTATCAACCTTTGGTCGCAGGAATCTGGCCTTGGCAACATCCAGCCATCGGTTCACCTCGATGCCACCCTCGCCGGTTGGCACGCGGATCATAAGCAGAATGCGCTCATACTTCTTGTAAACCTGCTGCATCTTATTTCGACACCGAAAGCGCGCGTTTTGATCCAAGAGACCGCGGAGGCCTTGGCGCCGGGAGGCAGATTCATACTCTACGGTCCGTTTCTGCGCGACGGGTCTGCGACATCTGAAGGGGATCGGCGGTTTCACGCAAGTTTGCAGGCCCAAGATCCTGAGATTGGGTACAAGAATGACATCGATGTGGTAGCTTGGGTCAAAACCGCCGGACTACAGGTTCTTGCGATCGAAGACATGCCGGCCAACAATCTGGCCTTCGTCACAGAAAGGCCCAAGGAGCAGCGATGAATTCTTGCCGAAAATGGCCCTTAAAACTATATATTTTATTTATATTTCTCATTATCTTAACCGTCATTTTCGCTACTCAAGTAAATGCCGACACGACCCCTCCCAAAGGCTTGAAATACGGCGATAGGGATCCTGTAGCCTGGTCTGGCCGACCGCCATCCCGATATGCCATCCACGGGCTGGACGTCGCGCGCTTTCAGAACTCTGTAAACTGGCGTCGGGTCAAGGCGGCAGGCATAGAGTTTGCCTTCATCAAGGCGACCGAGGGCGGCGATCTTTTGGACCCTATGTTCAACGAAAACTGGCGCAAGGCCGGGCGTGCGGGTCTGCCGCGCGGTGCGTATCATTTCTACTATTTCTGCACGCCGCCCGAAGCACAGGCGCACTGGTTTATCCGCAACGTGCCCAAGCGGCGCGGGGCGCTGCCGCCAGTTCTGGACATGGAGTGGAACCCGTTTTCGCCCACCTGCACTAAACGCCCCTCTGGCCGAGAGGTTCGGCGGCAGGCACGGGTGTTCATGGACATGCTCGAACGCCACTACGGCCAGCGCCCGATCATCTACACGACGATAGAGTTCTACCGTGACACAGGCATTGGCCGTCTCAACGAAGAGTTCTGGCTGCGGTCTACGGCCAAAACACTCGACCAAACCTATCCCGGTCAGCGATGGAGTTTTTGGCAATACACCGGCACAGGCCGCGTGCCCGGGGTAGAAGGGGATGTGGATATCAATGTGTTTGGCGGCAATCGTGCCGCATGGAACCGCTGGCTCAAAGCGCGGACGCGTTAAGGCAATCCGGCGCCGATGCGGCAGAACCAAGGGAATTCCCCTTACAATAGGAGCGTGTTTCGCCGACCCTGCGTTAAGATTTTAATAGCTTGAGGGGATGCAATGTCACTTTTGAAACTTTTGGAGCAGGCCCAGGGCGGCCAGGGATTGATGCAACTGGCGCAACAATTCGGGCTTGATGACGCCAAGGCGCAAAACCTCACACAGATGCTCGCACCGGCGATTGGCTCAGCCGCCAAGCAGCGGGCGCAATCGGGAGGTGCGGCACAGGTTCTGGAGGCATTCCGCGGCGAGCGTCAGGCGGGGCTCTTCGAGGATGCGCAATCCGCGGCAAGTGCCGGTGGTCAGGCGCAGGGCATGGATTTCCTGCAAAGCCTGCTCGGCGGCAAGGCCGAGGCTGACGGATTGGCACAGGAAGCAGCACAGCGCAGCGGAATTGACGCCAGCACCGTGTCACAATTCCTGCCCGCATTGGCAGCGATGATCCAGGGCGGGCTGCAAAAGAACATGCCCGACGCGTCGATTGACGGGATGTCGGCTGGCCTGATGGGAAGTTCCGAAGGTGCTGGTGGTGGCATCATGGGTCTTGTTGGCAGCTTGATGGGCGGCGCCAAGCAAAGCGAAGGCGGCGGTCTTGGGCCTCTGTTGCAGATGCTCGACGCCGATGGGGATGGCTCTCC
>JBCAZO010000053.1:0-10168 GCA_038532975.1 Pseudomonadota bacterium | reverse complement strand
CGGATGTGGAAAAGCGCGAGCTGACGCAATGGTTCTTCAAGATCTCTGGTTTTTCCGAAGATCTGCTTGAGGCGCTGGATACGCTTGATGACTGGCCCGCCAAAGTACGGCTGATGCAGGAGAACTGGATCGGCAAGTCGCGGGGTATTGAGATTCCGTTTGAGCGCACAGATGGCGGCGAGGCGATTGTGTGCTATTCCACGCGGCCTGACACTATGCGGGGCGCCAGTTTCATTGCGATTTCGCCCGAGCATCCGCTGTCGCGGGAATTGGCGGACAACAACGCCGAACTGGCTGATTTCATCGCTGAAACGCGCAAGATGGACACGACCGAGGCCGCGATGGAGAAGGCCGAGAAGAAGGGCCTTGATACCGGAATCACGGTAAAACACCCCGTTTATCCGGATCGCGATTTGCCGGTCTGGGTCGGGAATTTTGTGTTGATGGATTACGGCACCGGGGCTGTCTTTGGCTGTCCGGCGCATGACCAGCGGGATTTGGATTTCGCGCGGAAGTACGACCTTGATGTGCGCAATGCGTTTTACATGCCGGGGCAAGAGGTTGAGGTTGAGAACGAGGCGCTTGTGCCTGCAAAAACAGAAATGGTTGTGTTCATCGACCATTTTGCCGGTATCGCGGACTGCACAAGTCAGGAAGGTATTGACGCCACAATTGACTGGTTCGAGGCCAAGGGATTGGGCACGGCGCAGGTCAAATACCGTCTGCGCGACTGGGGTCTCAGCCGTCAACGTTATTGGGGCTGTCCGATCCCGGTGGTGCATTGTGACGCCTGTGGTGTGGTCCCGGAGAAGAAAGAGAACCTGCCGGTGGAACTGCCTTATGACGAGGACGGCACACCGATTGATTTCTCTATTCCCGGCAATCCGCTCGACCGGCATCCAAGCTGGCGGAACTGCAAATGTCCCAAATGCGGTGGGGATGCGCAGCGCGAGACCGATACGATGGACACGTTTGTGGACAGCTCATGGTATTTCGCGCGGTTCACGGCACCTCATGCCGAGACACCGACTGATATGGCCGAGGCCGAGTACTGGATGAATGTGGACCAGTATATCGGCGGGATTGAGCATGCGATCCTGCACCTGCTCTACAGCCGGTTCTTCGCGCGTGCGATGCATATCTGCGGGCATTTGCCGAAAAAGGCGATTGAGCCGTTCGATGCGCTCTTCACGCAAGGCATGGTGACGCATGAGATTTATCAGACGCGCGATGGAAATGGGCGTCCGGTCTATCACCTGCCCGAAGATGTAAGTGACGGTAAGCTCACTGATGGCACCGCGGTCGAAATCATCCCCTCGGCCAAGATGTCCAAATCCAAGAAGAACGTTGTTGATCCGGTTAACATCATCGAGGCGTTTGGGGCCGATACAGCGAGATGGTTTGTGCTTTCAGACTCGCCGCCTGAGCGGGATGTGGAATGGACAGCCGCAGGCGCGGAGGCGGCGCATAAATTCCTGGGCCGGGTCTGGCGCAAGGCCCATGAGTTGTCGCAGATGAAGGCGGAGGGCGTCGCGGACCTTGATCAGTCACTGCAAGAGATCATGGACAGCTATCAGCTTGGCATCAACGCTCTGGATGATGAACTGATGCGTGCGATGCACAAAACGATTGATGAAGTGACCAAAGGCGTTGAAAGCTTTGGTTTCAATGCCGCGATTGCCAAGATTTATGGCTTCTTCAATCAGCTCGGCAAAAGCAAGGCCGCAGCCTCGGTTCAGTGGCAGGCCATGCAGATTCTGGCGCAGCTCATGTCGCCGATGACCCCGCATCTGAGTGAGGAAATCTGGTCGATGCTGGGCGGCGAGGGTCTTGTGGCCGAAGCGCCTTGGCCACAGGCGGATGAGAGCATGATGGTGGAAGACACCGTAACCCTGCCGATTCAGGTTAATGGTAAACGCCGGGCCGAAATCAGCGTGCCCAAAGATATGGACAAGGCAGAGGTTGAAAAAATCGCTCTGACGCAGGATGCTGTCATTCGGGCGTTGGAAGGGGCCACGCCCAAAAAGGTGATCGTTGTTCCAGGACGGATCGTGAATGTCGTCATATAGCCGCCGCTTTGTTCTATGTGCCGTGCCAGCCGCTTTGGCAGGATGTGGATTTTCTCCGGCCTTTGCGCCGGGCGGCGCGGCGACACGACTTCAGAACAACATTCTGTTGGATGAGCCCCAAGGGCGTGAAGGGTATCTCTTCAACCGCCATTTTGAGGATCGTCTGGGGCGTGGGGTACAGGGCCAGTATGGCCTGAGCTATTCGATTGCGTTGGACGAAGATGCCATTGCGATTACCGAGGATAACGTGATTACGCGCTTTAACCTTTTGGGAAGCGTTAAATATGCGCTGCGCGATATGCAGACCAAGGCGGTGCTTGTCTCTGGCCAAGTCGACAATTTCACATCGTACTCCGCATCCGGGACGACTGTTGCGACCCAGGCTGCTCAGCGCGATGCCGAGGCGCGGCTGATGGTTATTCTGGCGGATCAGATCATCAACAAGTTGACCGCCGAGGCGGGCAAGCTTCCGGCATGAAATTAAGTCCGCGCGATGCGCCGGCCTATTTCGCCCGGCCTGATCCGGAAAAGACTGGGCTGCTTATTTACGGCAACGACAGCATGCGTGTTGCGCTACGGCGACAGGAGGTGATTGCGGCCCTTATTGGTCCGCAGGGTGAAGAGGAGATGCGGCTGACGCGCATTCCTACTGCGGAATTGCGCAAGGACCCGGCTCTGCTGAATGACGCGATCAAGGCGCAGGGTTTTTTCCCCGGTCCCCGCGTGGCCTTTGTGGAAGAGGCCAATGACACGGTGGCGCAGATCGTGACAGATGTGCTTGGGGATTGGCAGCCGGGCGATGCGCAAGTGGTTGTGACGGCGGGCAGTCTCAAGCCCACATCCAAGCTGCGTAAGCTTTTTGAGGGGCACAAGACGGCCTATGCCGCGGCGATTTACGACGATCCTCCCAGCCGGGCGGAGATTGAGGTAACGCTGGCAAAGTCAGGGTTGAAGGATGTCTCGGGAGAGGCCATGCGCGACCTGACGGCTTTGGCGCAAGAGCTTGATCCGGGGGATTTTCGGCAAACGGTTGAAAAGCTTGCGCTCTACAAGCTGAGCGATACAGCGCCGGTGTCGTCAGAGGACATCTTGGCCTGCGCGCCAGCCTCGACCGAGGCGGATCTGGACGATGTGATTCATATCGTAGCTGAGGCGCGGACCGGAGAAATTGCACCGGTGATAAAGCGGTTGCGTGCGCAAGGTGTGCAGCCCGTTGGGCTTTGCATGGCCGCGATGCGGCATTTCCGAACGCTTTATGCAGCGGCCTCCGACCCAGGTGGGCCTTCGCAGGGGATTTCGAAAGTGCGCCCGCCTGTGTTCGGGCCGCGCCGGGACCGCATGCAGCGACAGGCGTCTAGTTGGGGGGCGGCCAAGCTGGAGGATGCGTTGGGTCTTTTGACGGATACTGACCTTCGACTGCGCTCGGCTGGGCAGACCGCGCCGGACATGGCGCTTGTCGAACGAGCCTTGGTGAGATTGGCCAATCTGGCGCGGCGATAGCGGTCACTCAGGCGGCGCAAACATCGCAAAAACCTCGGCTCCGGTCATTTTCTTGGTGTCTCCGGCAAACGCATATCCGTCTGGTTTTTCATCGACGAAAATTTCTTCGGTCAATACAATACCGTTGGGTTTGTCGAGCATACCCAATCCGATATGCATGTCGCCCTTGATCGGTCCATCCATTTTGACCCGATAAAACAGGTTGGTGCCGCAGATTTTGCAAAAGCAGCGTTCTGCCCATTCCGATGACGTGAACGCGGTGATGTTGTCCTCGCCTTTGATTTCCGCCTCATCGGCTTTGACATGGAGCGCCATGTAAACCCCACCGGACCACTTTCGACACATCGAGCAGTGACAGGCGCCTGTGGTTTTGGGAGCCTGGGACAATTCGATTTCAACTGCGCCACAAAGGCAGCGTCCGGTGCATGACATGTCGTTTTCCTTCTGTCGGATCGGTTTGGCTTCAGCCTATCTTAGATAGCTGACACGAATTGTCAGTATCGCTGTCTTTGTCCTTGCCATTTTTGGCCGGGCACCGGAACGTGGGATGTCAGGTCACAGCAGGAGCAGATCATGTATGAAGTCTTCGGAAGCCGAGGCAGTCGAGCTATTCGGGTTTTGTGGATGTTGGAAGAAATTGGCGTGCCTTACAACCACATTGCTGCAAAACCACGCAGCCCTGAGGCTTTGGCCAATAACCCATCCGGCAAAGTCCCCAGCATGCGTGATGGCGATGTTGTGTTGACGGATTCTGCTGCGATCTTGACCTATCTTGCGGACAAACACGAAGCTTTGACCCATCCTGCCGGAACGCTTGAGCGGGGCTTGCAGGATTGTCTTTTACATCAAGTGCTTGATGAGATTGATAGCACCCTCTGGATGGCGGCACGGCACAGTTTCGTGCTTCCTGAAGAGCGGCGCGTTCCGGCGGTAAAGGATTCGCTGAAGTGGGAATATGACCGCAACATCGTGCGACTGGCTGATCGGCTGGAAGGACCGTTTCTTATGGGGGAGAAGATGACCGTGCCGGATATCGTTTTAGCCCATTGCCTCGGCTGGGCCGACCGCGCTGGATTTGCGTGGCCGGGGGACGCGCTTGAGGCATATAGGGCGCGTATGGAAGCGCGGGAGGCATTTCAAAAGGCGGCTATGTTGCCGTAGTGTTGATCCATTTAGCGGCTGCCAGACCCGCCCGACGGCCGGTGGCCAGACACGCAGTGATTAAATAGCCACCTGTGGGGGCCTCCCAGTCCAACATCTCTCCGGCGGCGAACACGCCGGGGTGGGTTTTGAGCATCAAGTCTTCGGTCAACGCATCGAACTTCAATCCGCCCGCTGTTGAGATAGCCTCGTCCATCGGTCTGGTGCCAGTCAAAGTGACAGGCAGGGCTTTGATCGTGAGGGCAAGATCATCCGGCAGAGGCCGCGCGAACTCCATGAACAGGGCCTGCCGGGCTGGGGTAAGCCGCAGAGTTTTGCGCAGATGATTGCTCAGGCTTGTTTTGCCTCGTGGCTTGGACAAGCGCGCGCGAACGGTTTCAAGCGGGACATCCGGCATCAGGTCCAGGGTCAGCGCAGCGCCGTCTCGCAACGATCGGGAGAGGGCGTAAATCCCGCCGCCCTCAATGCCGCGCCGGGACAGCACGATTTCCCCGCGGGATACATGCGACCCAGCCTGCAGAGCGATGCCTTTGACAGGATGTCCAAAGTGCCGGGCCATGTGATTGGACCAGTTGACTTCAAAGCCCATATTGGCGGGTTGGAAAGGTGTAACCTGCGTGTCCTTGAAATGTTTGGCCCATGCCCCATCAGAGCCAAGCCGCGCCCAGCTGGCGCCGCCACAGGCCAATACAACCGCATCTGCCGTCAGTGTTTGCAAACCTTGGGGTGTTTCAAATTTCAAAGCGTCGCCATCCCAGCCGGTCCAGCGCCAGCGCCGGTGAAGCGTCACCCCCTGCGCTTCGAGACTAGCAAGCCAGGCGCGCAGCAAAGGAGAGGCCTTCATGACCTTGGGAAACACGCGGTCTGTTGTTCCGGTGAACACCTCTTGTCCCAACGCTTGGACCCATGCGATCACGTCGTCGGGTCCAAAGCCCTCTAATGCGGGGCGCAGGCAGGTCGTGGCCTCGTTGTAGTGCTGCAGGAACCGCTCTAACGGTTCGTCCTTGGTCAGGTTCAGCCCTGATTTACCTGCCATCAGAAACTTGCGCGCGGGCGATGGTTTGGCTTCGGCTATGGTTACTCGAACGCCAGCGCTCGCTAAGGCATCTGCGGCCATAAGGCCAGCGGGGCCTGCTCCGACGACAATGGCGGTGGTCATGCGCCCGGCGGCGTGGCCTCGCCCAGACCTTTGTGATGCACGACCTGCTGCGGGAACGGAATCTCGATGTCATGCTCTTTCAAAGCATTCCAAATGGCAAAAAGCACCTGTGGCGTGAAGCGGTTCTTGCCGTCATCAATGCCATTGACCCAGAACTCGACCGCAAATTCTACACCGCTGTCACCGAATGCGCGCAGCTCGCAGTCGGGCTTGTCAGGTTCCTGCAGGACAAAATCGAGTTTGCTGACAGCTTTTTCAATGATGTCCGGCACGATGTTGATATCAGTGTCATAGCTGACCGAGAACGGCGCTTCGTAGCGGTTGGCGCTGCCCTGGTCGGAATAGTTCACGACTCGGGTGGTGATGAAATCTTCATTCGGGACAACAATCCAGCGACCATCATAGGTCTCGAGGATCATTGCGCGTGCGGTGGTTTTCACGATCGTGCCGGCCTCGCCATTGTCGAGTTCGACATAATCGCCCACGGTCGCCTGCCCCTCTAGCAGCAGGATCACTCCCGAGATGAAGTTGGACGCGATTTTCTGCAGACCAAAACCCAGACCGACGCCGATGGCTCCGCCGAGCACGGCAAGCGATGTGAGCGAGATGCCCAGAAAGTTCATTAGAACAAGGAAGGCGGCACCGAAGATGGCAATTTCGGCGGCTTTTGCGGCAAGCTGCCGGGTGGCGGGCCGCATTTCTTCCTGAGAATGAATATAGCTGTGTGATTGTTCGTTGGACCAGCTGCCCAACCAGAACATAATGGCCCCGGCAACCACGGCTTTGATCAGCCACAACAGGTCAAACGACATGTTGCCCAAAGGCACGATTGTTTCTTCCAGCCGTGTCGTAACGAGGTCAAGCACGCCGAGGGCATATAAGGCGGCAACCGGGATCATCACGAAGCGGCCAATAACCTTCAGGAACGGATCACTGATGATGTCGCGTACCAGAATGCGCACGGCCAGGAACAGAAAGACACGTTTGCCAAAGGCGATGACATCCCCCGAACCAAAGATCGAACGGGTCACAGATTCGCCGATGCCGGTAAACACATAGGCCAGGAGCGGCAAAACCAGCGGCACAAAAATCAGAATGAAGCGCCGTGTGCTTGCGATTGCATGAACCTGATCGGCAGGTGGGGTGAGCAGACGGATAAGTGTCGGACGTAGCTTGCGGCTCACGATCCAAGCCAGAATATACGCGGCAATAAGCAGCGCGAATTGCGACCATGCGGCGGGGCTGAGCAGCCAGGTTTTGGCGATCTCAAGACCTTGTTGCCCATAGTCCAGCGCCTGCTGCGCGATTTTGGGCGGATTGTCCCAGTCCATGACGCACCCCTTGTCAAACTTTAAACTCCCGCCACCCTCTTGCCTGACCAGGAAAGGTGGATCAAGGAAAAGACATGGAAGACCCGATTTGCCCGCTCTGCCGCCGCCCGATCCCGCCGGAGGCCAAGCAAAGCCAACACCACCTGGTCCCAAAGCTGAAAGGGGGAAAGGGTGGGGAGACGGTGTTGTTGCACCAGATCTGTCACAACGAGGTTCACGCGACACTGACCGAGGCCGAGCTTGCGCGCGACTATGCGACGATAGAGGCCTTGCGCGCGCATCCCCGGCTTGCCAAGTTTGTGACATGGATCGCCAAGCGCCCGCCGGAGTTTCATTCCAAAACACCGGGGCGACGGCGGAAGCGATAGCATGGCGCAGAAAGTGGCGGATAGAGTGATATGAAACGACGCGCATTCCTGAAAGGTTCGGCTTCGATCTTGGCCGCTTCGATTGGCCATTCTGTTCATGCGACCGTAAGCCCGCGTGACATCAAGGCAAGTTCAGGGGCAGCGCAAATTGCGCCTGACGAATATCCGCAAACTGAGGTTTGGGCGTATAATGGACAGGTGCCTGGGGCCGCGCTTCGGTTTCGTCGGGGGGATTGGCTGGAGGCGCGGCTGATTAATGATTTGCCGGAGGCGACAACGATCCATTGGCATGGGCTTCGGCTTCCCAATGACATGGATGGTGTGCCGGACATGACACAAGAGGCGGTCGCGCCGGGCGCGTCTTTTGACTATCGCTTTCAGATGCGGGATGCGGGCACGTTTTGGTATCATCCGCATCAAAACTCGGTCGAGCAGATTTCGCGCGGTCTGGCCGGTGTGATCATTGTTGATGAGGATGAGCAGCCCGACATTGATGGCGAAGAGACGCTCGTGCTTCAGGACTGGCGCATGACCGAAGAGGCGCAGATACATCCGTCTTTCGGCAACCGGCATGACATGTCTCATGCGGGGCGCTTGGGTAACTACGTCACAATCAATGGACAGCCCGAGATCAAAGGGTCTTATCCCAAAGGAGCGCGGGTGCGCCTTCGGCTAGTGAACACGGCGACGGCCAAAATTATTCGGCTTGCTTTGCAAGGCTGGCGCGCTTGGGTTGTTGCGGTTGACGGGATGCCGCTTGACGTGCCCTACGAGACTGAGACAGTTGAGATCGGCCCGGCGCAGCGCGTGGATTTGATCGCTGATGTGACGGCGGAAGACGGGGATGAGACGCTGATCGGGTTGATCGAACGCAGCGGCACATTTGTACTGGCGTCTTTCGGTGTGACATCGGGTTCTGCCGCACGCCCGGCACCGCGGGCTTTGCCACCTAATGATATGCCTTCGCCTGACCTGGCCAATACCAGGTCGGTTCCACTGGTGATGGAAGGTGGTGCGATGCGCGGTTTGCCAAATGGTGCGATTTGGCAGGGAGAAAAGATGGATGCGCGTGCTCTTGCGGAGGCTGGTCAGTTCTGGACGTTCAACGCGGTGGCGGGGATGACGGATGCGCCTTTGGTGGATGCAAGCCTAGGTGAGACAATCCGCATCCCGATACAAAACAAAACTGCATTTCCGCATGCAATGCACTTGCATGGCATGCATTTTCGAGAAGTCATGCAGGACGGCACACTCGGGCCGTGGCGCGATACGTTGGTCATACACGGGGATCAGGCGCGTGAGATCGTGTTTGTGGCCGAAAATCCTGGCAACTGGATGTTTCACTGCCACATGGCGTCGCACCAGATGTCAGGCATGATGAACTGGATCAGGGTGAACGTGACCTAAAGCGCCTTTATCGCAGTTGCGTGTTCAATTGATGCGGCGAGGGTATCCGTTGCCAGTCCGCGAGCGGTTTCCAGAAGGGCATTTTTCTCAACAACCTGATCAAAAAGACCCCAATGCAGGGCCTGCTCGGCTTCGATCTTTTGTCCAGCCATCAGGATCATCTTGGCTCGTGAAGGGCCAATGAGGTTTCGCAGGCGTCCGGGATCTGAGGGTTGCGGGAGAAAGCCAAGGCGCATTACGGGATAGAAAATCTTGGTGCTTGGCACGGCGACACGCAGATCGCAGGCCAGAACCATGCCGATGGCCCCACCCGCCACGGTGCCATTGAGGGCCGCGATGCTCAGGCCGGGCAGGGCGGCGATGGCGCCAGAGAGGCGTTCCCAGACCGGATCGGTCGCCAGGCCTGTTTTGGCGGCTTCAAGGTCCATGCCTGCCGAAAAGACCTTGCCCTCTCCTGTCAAAACAAAGGCACGGGACTCTGTCGCGGCTTCGGCGATGTCAGCAAGCTCATTGAGCATCTCGCGGGTCAGGTAATTGGCTTTGTCCGGGCGGTTGATAGTGACCTGCCAGAGCCCGTCGACGCCTTTGTCGAGTTTGATCATGTCAAGCCCACCCGTTTGCGAATGTCTTCGTTGCGCAATGAGATTTCCTCGCCGATGAACTCATCGGCATCCTTGGTGCACATCCACATCAGGGCGCGTGCGGGCCAGTCAGCAGGAATGTGGTCGGACCAGTCAAGCTGGCTCACAGGGTTGATGCCGCTGGCTTTGATTTCGTGCTGCATCTCGGTCGCCACGGTGCCCGGTGAAAGGCCCATGACGCGCAGACCAGATGCGCGCCCTTCTTTGTCCGCGCACCGTGTGAGCATCGCGGCACCGGCCTTGGAGGCACAGTAGTGGCTCCAGCCTTCAAGTGCGCTGCTTGCGGCCCCTGAACTGATGGTGATGATCGTGCCGCCACCTGCCTCTGTCATCACAGGCATCGCGGCGCGCATGCCGTAGAAAATGCCTTTGAGATTGATATCGATAACCTGCCCCCAAGCGTCAGGATCGGTGGATTGCAAACGCCGTCAAGGCGGCCTGCGACACCTTTGGTGGGCTAGATGTCCTGATTGGCAATGCAGGCGTGATTGAGCCAATCTCGCATTTGCAATCCACCGATCCTGACGCTTGG